>DASTWL010000030.1 GCA_035765895.1 Verrucomicrobiia bacterium
GCTGGCTGCGGCAGCGTGGAACTTGAAGAAGTGGCTCCGGGCGGCCGCTCTTTTTTGGCTTCAGTGGATCCACCTCCTTGCCATCAGCCAGACACGGCCATTGTCAGCCACATCTTAAAACCATTTTTCAGGACCGACTAAATACGGAAGTGGCGTCTGCGCTCTGTTGTAGACGTGGGTTGCGCCACGGGAACGGTGTCGGCCCACCGGCATGCCCAGACAACATGGGAATGACGAAAATCCACCTTGAGACCTATCTGCTCCACCGCCCCAGACAGATCAGCGCCAACCTCGCCCCGGCCGGAGCGCCGAGCATGGCTTGACACGCCGCCCTTCAACGCGAACGAACGCTTGCCTCATGAGGCTTCATGCGTGGTCAACGCAGTTCGACGAACAAACAGGAGAACGCCGGCAGAAACGAGGGCAAACATGTCAAATGCAATCCCCAGAGAGGAATAGGGGCGCGCGTTGAAGAAGGCGAACAGTCCCATCAGGCTGGCAGCGACGGTCAACAGGGCAACGACGCCCACGACCATGCGCGACCACCTCGCGCCGGACAACACGTAAACGCTCGTCACGCCACCCAACAGATACAAGAACACGAAAAACAAATTGATGGCGAGCGTGCCAGTCCGCTGAGGGTGGGTTTCGGAGATGCCTTGGACAAGAGTGGCAAAGAAGCCCGCGCAAATCGCCATCCAGATTGCGCCGAGAATTTTGTGTGTGGTTTTCATATGCAAGGCAATGACTGGACCCGCGTGCTTTACGATGACCGTGGAAGGGCGTCGGCGTTCAGACGCCTCCAACGTGTAATTCATCAATCGCCTTCTTCGCCTCTGCCAAGCCACAGTGATGAATCTCACGGTAGCAACGAATGGCCCCAATTCGCTGACCGGCGCGCACCAGCCGCACAACGTCTGACATCGCAGCTTGATCTGACGCCGGGCAAACACCAGCCCGCCGTAATGACGCAACTCGCAGCAAGGTGACGCACCGCATCGCCAGAACAACGGCGACCGATCCAATGAATACGTAAAGGAGTGTCATGATCGCGATGCGGCCTGCGCAGTATGGCTTTCGCTGAGATCGCAAGCGGTGCGGCGCTCCGGTGTAAACGTGAATTGCGCCGTAGCAGCGGAGCTGCGGCCCCGGTTGAGGAACAGACACCCCAACCAATGCCGGAATGAAGTGCAGCCACCATGCAGACGTGTCTACTCCGCTCCCCGCAAACAGTCCAGCGCCAATCCCGCCCGACCGAAGCGTTCGCCGGGTCACCTTCATCACCTGCTGCGGCCATTCCCAATGCGTCATGCCAATGGTCGTGGCGCATCCGCGGCCAACTGGAAAATGCGGACGGGAGAGCCAACCCAAGGCTCTCCCGTCCAACCCAACCCAACCTGCCAACCCAAAACCTTGCGGATAGACCAAGCGGTAGAACACCGCGGGATACGCCGGATTGACCGGAACGGTAACGGCGTTGGTCTTCGCTTACTTTTTACCACTCTGCCTCATCTGTCTGCAAAATCGAAGAAACCTCAGTTCACCCCCGGTTCCGACGCGCTGCGTCAGGGCGTCAGGAGGATCGATTTCAGGTTCACCGGCTGCCAATGCTCCGTAAGCGGCCTGAGCGCCAGGGTGAATTCTCCGGCCGGCAATTCCACCGTGCCGAGCGTGACGACGCGGTATTTCTGATAGGCCCCGGTGGCCGGGGCAATCCCGCGAATCTTCTGGTCGCCCAACGAAATCTCGAACCGCCCCTCGCCCAGCGAGGCCATTTCGGCTTCAACCTGAAAACGCCCCGCCCGGACAATCTTGAACTGCCACTCCGCCCAGTCGCTGGGATCCGTCCAGAAGCCCAGATTCTGGCCGGCGCTCTCCACACGAACGGTGTGGCCGTGCAACGTGGCTTCGGTGGCGGGCAAATTCACTTCGCCTCGGGCATCCTGACGCAGGGTGACCTGGTCAACCTCGGGCGTTCCCTTG
This sequence comes from Verrucomicrobiia bacterium, assembly GCA_035765895.1. Lineage (NCBI taxonomy): Bacteria > Pseudomonadati > Verrucomicrobiota > Verrucomicrobiia > Verrucomicrobiia bacterium. Next base: position 1,984 of record DASTWL010000030.1, read on the forward strand.
AGGCTCAAAGCAATCACCGAAGCGATCGCGTCCGGTGCCGCCGCGGGCACGACGATCCGCACGCCGTCGGCCGTGGATTTGAAATCCAGACGGACACCCGTGGCCAGCAACCGCGCGGAGTTCACCGCATTCTTGAGACCCGGCACAAGCAGTTCGCCGTCCTTCGGCCAGTCAAACACGTGCAGGTAAAGCGTCGTGTTGGCGCCCTCGGACTTGGTAGTGCAACGGCCCCACGTCAGGCGTTTGAACGGGCTCGCGCTCGTGCCGTAAATGGATTCGCGGTTGACCTTCATCCAGCGCCCGATTTCCGCCAGGCGCTCGATGCTCGGAGCGGGGAAAACCCCTTCCGCGGTGGGACCGACATTGAGCAGGTAGTTGCCGCCCTTGCTGGCGCAGTCAATCAGGTTGCGCACGAGGGTTTGTGTGGATTTCCACTGGGTGTCGTTTTTGTTGTAGCCCCAGTGATCGTTCATCGTCATGCATGATTCCCAATCCACACCGGGTCCGAAGCCCGTGGCGGGAATCTGCTGTTCCGGAGTGCCGTAATCCCCAACACGCTCGGCGCCTTGATCCATGCCCTCCATGCCCGTGCGGCCCTTGCCGACGCGGTTGTTGATGATGATGTCCGGCTGCAGGCTGCGAACGTAATGATACAAATCCACGCCCCGCTCATGCGTCCAGGGTTTTTCCCATTCGCCATCAAACCACAGGATGCCAATCGGCCCGTATCCGGTGAGGAGTTCCTTGAGCTGGCCTTTCATGTATGCCGTGTAACGGTCCATGTCGGGCGTGCCGGTGGCGAGATCGTTCCAAGGCCGGCGCTGGCCCCAATCCGGGTGATGCCAGTCCATGATGGAGTGATACAGGCAGAACTTGATGCCCGCCGCCTGGCATGCGACGGAAAGTTCCTTGAGCGGATCGCGATGGAACGGCGTGCGGCCGATGTTCCAGTCGCTCAACCTGGAAGGCCACATGCCGAAGCCATCGTGGTGCTTGCTGGTGATGACGATGTATTTCATCCCGGCGTCCTTGGCCATGCGAACCCATTCCTGCGCGTTGAACTTCACCGGATTGAACTGCTGGGCGAATTGCTCGTAGCGCGAGACGGGAATATGTGCGCTTTCCATGATCCACTCGGCGTAGTCGGTTTTCCCGTCCCATTCCCCGGCGGGAACGGAATACACGCCCCAATGGATGAACATGCCAAAACGGGCGTCGCGGAACCAGGCCATGCGCTGGTCATGCTGCGCCGGCGTGTCGCCGGAGTCGGCGGGCGGCATTTGGGCCGCAACGGGGAGAACTGAGCCAAGAACGGCCAGCCAGCAGCCGGCCAATGACAGAACGAACTTTGCAGGGTGGTTCATAGGGGGAATTCAGCTTTTCGGACTTGGGTTGGATCGTAAAGGCAATTTGGACTGCTTTCGCGCGGGCATTCTTCAAGTGCAACGGGTGTTCCTTTATGGACATTCCGCGACCTGCCGATTCCATAGCAGAGTTTCTTTGGGCACGGGCAATTTTTCTGTTAAGAAACGAGGGGGGGGGGACGCATTAGGCTAGGAGCAGTTTTGTGGCATCTCCATGATTAAAGCGCAAGAAACGCCGCCGAAGCCGGAGCAAATCGCCCTGGGGCAGGGATTGTTTCTGCAACACACGCCCAAGTTGCGCGGCTTCGAAGTTACCATCTGTCCGGACCTCAGCCTCGTGGATGACCTCGTGCGGGAAACCTTCATGACCGTCACAGAAAAGGCCGGCCAGTTTGTCGCGGGAACCAATTTCATGGCCTGGGCCTGCACCATCGCCCGCAACAAGGTCATGTCCGCCTGCCGCCGGCAGAAACGCCATACGCTGCTTTCGCCGGAAGTTCTCGAATCCGTCTGCGCCTGCGCGCCGGACGAAGATGCGCTGGCCCCAACGTTGCCCCATGAACGAGGACGTGCTGGCCGCCCAATAAACCAGCGCGAGCTCTCGGTCGTCCACGACGACGCCCGGCTTGTGCCCTGCCCGGCGCAGTGGCACGCTGGCGACGTCAATTCGTCCAACGGATGCGGCTCATCTTACATTGCGCCGGCTGGCTCACCGCCGGCCTGTTGTTCCTTCCGCCCCGGATCGGCGCGGCCGAGCCGTCGCCCGGACCGGCCCGGATGCCGGTAATCCGCTTCTGGGGCACCGAAGCCGGCCTGCCCCAAAATACCGTGACCGCGATTGAGCAGACGCGGGACGGGTATTTGTGGCTGGGCACACACGATGGCCTCGCGCGGTTTGACGGCGTGCGCTTCGAGCCGTTCGGCCTCGAACATGGCCTGCAAAGTGTGGACATCACCACCCTGCTCGAAGACCGCGCGGGCACGCTTTGGGTGGGCACTTACGGCGGCGGTCTGGGACGCTGGCACGAAGGCCGGATTGAAACCATTCCGTATGCGGGGCATCAGCCCGGCCTGGCTTCCATTAATTGTCTGGCCGAGGATGGCACGGGCCGGCTCTGGGTGGGCACGGCCGGCGGATTGCGGCTTTGCCAGACCAACACCCTGATCGAAGACCCGGCACTGGCACCGCTTGATCATCTTCTCATTCGCTGCCTGCTGCTGGATCAC
>DASTWL010000031.1 GCA_035765895.1 Verrucomicrobiia bacterium
ACACCGGCGATGCCGGATGCGTCACCGGCAGCATCTCGTGCGTGCCGTGGCAGTCCTTGCACGACGCCGCGGCGGACGCGCCGAGCTTGTGGCTCACGCCGTGAATGCTGGCCGCGTATTGATTCGCCTCCGGGCCGTGGCAGCGCGCACAGTCAACCGACGCCACGGGTTTGTTGTCATCGGGATGCTGCGTGGTGATGTCCTGGTGGCAACTGACGCAGTTGTTCGTGCGGTGGACCGAGGCCTTGAACAACGTCTCGTCCACGAACACGGAAACCTCCTTGCCATCCGGGCCGGTCTTCGTGAGTGTCTTGTCGCTGTGACACTCCAGACAGTCACTGTTTTTAATGATGTCTGGCGCCGCGGCCGCCGCGTGGGCAAAAAAGAGGGCGCCGGCCACGAATGGCAGCGCCCCTGCAAAAAACGTCGTTCGCAGTTGTTGAATTCGCGTTACGTCACAAGCCGCCGGTGTGGCATTCATTGCACGTGGGATTCTCATCCAGTTCGTCGCCCGGATGAGCAAACTTCAGCCCCTCGGGGTTCAGTTTTTCCAAATCTTTGCCCTGGCCCTGCGCCAGAATGGTGTGGCACGTGTTGCAATCGCTGGCCGTGACAGCCCGCTGGCCGTCGTCGGTCTTGTGCAGGCCGTCATGGCAGCGGAAGCAGCCGGGCCAGTCCTTGTGGCCGATGTTGTTGGGATACGACCGCCAGTCGGCGTTCATCTCCGGGAAGAAATTCTCCTGATAGATGGTTTGCACGGCATCAATCGCACTGCGGACGCGCGGGTCGTTGGGATACTGGCTGGCCAGATGCGTGGCGATGCCCTCCAGCGCCTCGGTTTCGTTCGTGTATTTTTGCGTCAGCACGTAAACCGCGTTCGTCTTGATCCAGCGCAGGCCCGGGTCAATTTTGCCGAGTGACATGGCGAGGTTTACGGACGCGTTCGGCGTCTGGAACGTGTGCGCCGGGCGGTTGTGACAATCCATGCAATCCATACGGCGGATTTCCGCTTCCGGCGGCTGGTTGGTGAAGTTGCGTGTGTGATAAACAGTGACCACACCCTGCCGGTCCGTGACGCGCACCCACGGGATCTTCTGCCGGCTGGCGTCGGGCGCGTAATACTCCACCTTGTTGGCGATGTTCATGTGCCAGTGGATGCCGCCCACGGGACCGTGCGTCGGATCGGACCCGCCCACCTTCAGGAGCAGCCGCACGGAGAACGGCGTGTTGGTCGCATCGCCCAGAAAGTAGTTGTAAGTGCGGTCGAGGTTGCCGGTGAATTTCTTCGGCCAGTGACATTGCTCGCACGTCTCCTGGGCCGGGCGGAGGTTTTTGATCGGCGTCGGCACCGGGCGCGGATACTTGTTGAAGGCGACCGCGTAAAGCTGGTAGCTGCCGGAGAGCTTGGACTTCACGAACCACGTGGCGCCGGAGCCGATGTGGCATTCCACGCAGGCCACGCGCGCATGGGGACCGTGCTGATACGAGACCAGCTCCGGCTTCATCACCGTGTGGCAGGCCTCGCCGCAAAAGGTGACCGACTCGGTAAAGTGATACGTGTGGTAGCTGCCCACCGCGGATATCAGCAGGAACAGCACGGCGCCGGTCAGGAAGAAGGCCATCATGCGCCGGTCACGCGGCCGGGACAAATCCACCACGATCCGGGGAAGCAATCCGCCGGCGGACGCGCCCCGACGACGACGTTCGCGCCAGACGCCCACGAACGTCAGGATGAGCCCCGTGACAAAGAAAAAGGGCGCGACAAAATAGGTCAGGATGCCGATATACGGGTTGGCCCCGTGCGAAAGGGCATCCATGGTGAACAGCAGCAACGTGGAAAACAGGCTGCCGATCACGACCACGAGGCCGGTCAAACTGAGCCAGTTGCGCAACAGCGATGGCCGCTGGGCTTTGGGGGTGGAGACATCTTGGTTCATACGTCCTGGTCCTGCGTTACAACTCCCGCCGATCCGGTCTGCGACCGTGCATTGTTCCTAAACAACCGCCGCGCCTCGGCACAGACAGCGCGGCGGCAAAATGTTGGCCTGACTTACTTCTTGAACGAGCGCATGTGCTCCACAAGCCCCTTGATATCTGCGTCGCTCAAATCCTCGGCCGGCTTCATCAAAATCTTGCCGTCCTTGTCCTTCAACCCTTCCTTGATCGCTTTGGTGGCGGCGGCATCGGTCAGGGCTTCCTGCACCTTGGCGTCGGTGTAATCCTTCGCCCCCATCTTCTGGCCCATCTTGGTCTGCCCCTTGCCATCGGCGCCGTGACATTTCTGGCAGCCCTTTTCATAGAGTGCCTTGGCGTCTTCAGCAGTTGCGCAAACAGCCGTAACCACCAACAACGCCAGACCCAGCAGCAGTTTTCGTTTCATGGCTTTCGTCTTTTGTTTGTTGTTGTTACTGGCGCGACGGAACAGATCGCATCAGTGAAACCAGTCTCGGCGCAAACCAGCCGGCGGGCATTGCCTATCTTGGCAAAGGCTTACCCTCTATTGCCGGACGATGGCAGAGACCGGTGGGCGGCCGGTCTCCTGCCCGCGCTCCGCCAGAAACAATTTCACCATCATGATCAGAATGAGAAAGGGCAGCAGCAGCAGGAAGCCGCCCATGAACCAGCCTTCCATGCCCGCAAAATCCATCTTGTAACTCATGAAGCCCCGCAGGCTCTTGGAAAACAACTGGCCGCCAATGACCACGTTCCAGCGCATGGCCAGCACGCCGGCGAGAATGAGCACCGCCGCCACAAAATAGAGACGGCGACGGACCGGCTCGGCCACGAACCGGCGCAGGATTTGCAGGCATCCCAGGACCAGCAGCGGCACCAGCGTGCCCAGCAGCGCCTGGCCGATGTTAAGCGTGTAAAACAATTTGTGCGTGGCCACGTGACGGATGACCTGGAAGCTTTCGTCGGCGGAATAAATGCGATGGATCCAATCCAGGCCCTCAATCGCCGCGTCAATCACGAGCGCGTAGAACAGGAACATGCCCATCGCATCCAGGCAGCGCATGTCGACCGGTTTGCGGCGCACCCAGTTCAAAACGACATAATTGAAGACGCACAGCGCAATGCCCGAAACCATGGCCGACAGGATGAAAATAACCGGCATGAGCACGTTGCCCCACCACGGATTGGCCTTGATCGACCCGAAGATGAAGCCCACGTAGCCGTGCAACAAGAAGGCGGAGGGGATGCCCAGGATGGAGATGATCCAGCCGATTTTGTGATCCAGCTTCACCGCCTTTTCCGACTCGTCGGAAACGCCGAGCAAAAGCAACCGATACAACAATCCGCGCAAACCGGTCTCGGTTCGGGCCCAGACCACAAAGTCCTGCCGGTAATCAAACCACAGCTCCAGCAGCAGCACCGCCATCAAATACCACGCATACACAAACCCGAAGATGGCCATCGGCGACGTCAGATGCGGCGTCATCATGATCTGATAGCACCGCTCGGGATGTCCCAGATGGAACAGCAGCGGCAGTGTGGCGCAGAGCAGAAAGGACAGCGCGGTCAGCAAGGAAAGCCGATACACCGGCTCCAGCGCCTGCACACGGAAGACCCGCACCAGCGAGGCCATGATGAACGCACCCGCCACCAGGCCGGTGACATAGGGATAGACCACGATCAAAAAACTCCACAACGGCTCGCGCGTGGCTTCGTTGGGATAAACATATCCTTGGAAATGCGGAATCGCTTCCACGACTGCATTGGTCAAATCGGCCGCCATGTTAACGCACCTCCTTGTCTATGCCGGCATACTGCACCCGCGGTTCCGTGCCGAGATACGGTTTGAGGCTTTGCACGCGGTGCTCGGCAAAGAATTTCTGCAACGGATCGTCCGGCACCGGGTTTTTCAAGTCCCCGAAGATGCGGGCCTGCGACGGACACACCTCCACGCACGCCGGCTTCAATCCGCGGGTGATCCGATGATAACACAACGTGCACTTGTTGGCCGTGTGCGTGACCGGGTCCATGAAGCGACAGCCGTAGGGACATGCCTGGATGCAGAAGCCGCAACCGATGCAGTAATTTGGATCCACGAGCACGACGCCGTCCGGCGACTCAAACGTGGCGCCCACCGGGCACACCTGCGAACAGGGAGAATGCACGCAGAGATTGCACAGCTTGGGCACAAAGAACGACTGGAGGATGTCCTCCTTGGGCACCGGCAAGTCAGGGAATCCATGCATCCCCCCTTCCGGCGAATCCACCAGCACCTCGCCCCGTGTTTCCGCCGAGCCGGGCTCCGGTTTTTTGACAATGTAACGCTCGATCCATGTGCGGTAGTAGGGCCCGATCGGCACGTTGTTCTCCTTCTTGCACGCCTCCACACAGGAGCCGCAACCAATGCAACGGTTCGCATCAATCGCCATTTGCCACTTGTGCTTTGAGGGATCATACCCCTTGGGTGCGCCGGCGGAGGCAAACACTTTCTGCACGGTGGTCTTGGCCGCTTTGGCGGCGGGCGCAGCCGCCACGGCAGCGGCGGCCAGCCCCAGTTTGGCAAGCAGACTGCGACGGGTGATTGGCTCTTTCATGGAACCTCCGAGGGGGCGTGGGGCACGTGACACTCGACGCACTTTTGCCCCGAATAATGATCCCGAACGTTGATTTGTTTCAGCCACTTGGGGCGGGTGGGGTTCTCCTCGTGGCAACGCAGACACGACGTCGTGTTTTTCTTGTCCGGCTTGAATTTGTCCACGTCTGGCGCATCGACATGCTGCTGGCCAGGTCCGTGACAGACTTCGCAGGAAAGCGACTTGTGTTCGAACTTGGCGAGTTGCTTCGCCTTGTCCTCGTGACATTCGGAGCAGGCTTCCTTGCCGGCGTAATGGCGCGGCAGGCTGGCCCGCTCCTCGAGCGCATCCCCGCGATACCAGCCGAATTCACCGAAGGAGGGCGGCGTGAGAAAATAGCGCGCCGCCAGGTAGCTGCCCACGATTCCCATGGTCAGAAGAACCAGACGAACAATTTGTGGAGGAAGTTTGAATCGCATGGCCGCCTCTACATTCAGCCGGGTCATGTCCGCCTCATGCGGAACCGTTTGTCAGCTGTGGCACGACCGTAGAGGCGTTTGCCAGCTGCGACTCTCCGTTGCTTGGCGTTCTCTTCGCATATTTTGGCGGTGGCGTTCAAACGATGCGAAGCGGGCGCCAAAAAGAAAAAGCCACGGACCGAAGTCCGTGGCTCAAACGCAGAAAGGAAACCGGTTTACTTTTTCAAGCCCGCGAGATGCTCAACGGCGGCCTTGATCTCCTCATCGGAAAGACTCTCCCCAAACGCCTTCATCTGCGTCTTGCCCTCTTTGTCCTTCAGGCCCTCTTTGACCGCCTTCACGCCTTCCTCCACCTTGATGGCTTCCTTGGTGTAGTCCTTGCACCCAAGTTTCTCGCCCATCTTGGTCTGGCCCTTGCCGTCTTCACCGTGGCACTTGGCGCAGTTCTTGGCATAAACTTCACCGCCGTCAGCCGCCTTGGCACTCAAAATCGCCGCACAGGCGAACGCACTCGCGAGCAGGATGATCTTTTTCATAATGTTTTGTGTGTTGTGTCGGACGCCACGCTTGGGGCGCTTTGAACATATAAAATATCCCTCGCCCAGCCGGAAGCAACTACCCCTCCTTTGTTCAAGATTCGCCCTATTTTGCACGCCGACGCCAAATTGTGCATACCGCGGATGGTGACCATTTAAGCCAAATGTGCCGCCCTCGCACGCAATGGGCTCACTCACGCACAGCGTTAAGACCGCTGCGGACAATCCGGTCAATCAACTGCGGATATTCGATTCCGGCTTTGCGCGCTGATTGCGCAAAGTCCTCGTCCGCGGCCAGGATGGGATTGGGGTTGGCCTCGATGAAGTAGATTTCGTTGCGCGGCGTCACCCGCAGGTCGATGCGGGCGTAGCCATCGATGGTCAACAGGCGATAGATGCGCTTGCAGGTCTGCTCGATGGCGCGAGCCAGCACCGGGTCGAGGCCTTCGGCAAACTGGTTTTGCAACCCCCAGCGCTGGCGATAGCTCTCATCCCACTTGGCCCGGTAAGTGGCGATTTTGGGTTCGTCCGGCGGAACCTCCTTGAACACCAGCTCGCGAATCGGCAGCGCCTGCAGCCGCTGGTTGCCGAGAATGCTGACGTAAAGCTCCCGCCCTTCGATGTATTCCTCGGCGATGACGTCGTTGTCGTATTTCTCGTGAATGAACTGCACACGCTCGCGAAACTGATCATCACTCTCGACAAACGAAGCCTGGGATATGCCGTAGGAGGCCTCCTCCTTCAACGGCTTGATCAGAATGGGAAACTGCAGCCGCCTGGGACGCACGCCGCGGCGCCCGCGCGGGATGACCGTGAACTCGGGCACGCGGATGCGGTGGTAGCCCAGGATTTTTTTGGAGATGGCCTTGTGTTTGCAGAGCGTCAATCCGGTGGAGCCACAACCGGTGAAGGGAACGCCGTGCATTTCGAGAAAGGAAACAATGTTTTGGTCGAATGCCCGATTGTTGCGGAACTGGTCGGCGAGATTGAAGATGATGTCGGGCTGGAAGCTTTGCAGCTTCTGCCGCAGCAGTTCGAGATCATCAAAGATGACCAGGTGTTCGGTGAGATGGCCGAGCTGCCCGAAGGCCGCCAGCACGTCGGCCTCCGTCTTGCGGTCCCCGGCCAGATACGTGGCCAGATCATGATCGGGCGGGACGGGTTCCACCGCGTCACACAGGACAAGGATTTTCAACTTGTTCTTCACGGAAAATTATTTGGTGCGTTTGAACTTGCCGGTGAACAGGTGGTTCATGACGAGGGTGGTGATGTAGGCGGACACCTGCAAGTTCTGCCGCGGATCGTAGGCCTTGATGTGCAGGCCAAGCGCGTCACAGCGGTTTATCAAGCGGACCAGCAACTGGTCCACACGATAGCGGTTTTCATTTGTCCACTGGCAAACGGCGTTGGTCAGCTGGTGACGGTGGCGGCGGAGATAATCGGAGGCCAGCACGCGGCCGTCCGCTCCGGGCGGTCCGTCGAACAACTGGCGCAGGTCGTTGTCGTAAAAATCCGGGAACGAGTGCTCGTAAGCCTTGCGCTTGCGCGCGTAGTAGGTCTTGAGCTTGACGCGCAGGCAGTCGTAATCCGGCACGCGATACTGGGGTTGATGCACCGGCGGCTTGCCGACGAGAGAGCGCATGAGTTCGTCCACGTATTCAAGCTTGTGAACCGCCTTCCAGCCGGCGTAACGCTGGCGCCAGTTCAGCCCCGGGGTTAGCCAGACCGCAAAGGTTTCCGCGAAGTCCTCGTCGGGATGACTTTGGGCATACCAATCGTCCAGATGCACCACGAAACTCCGGCTATAGGGTCGCGGACGGTAGAAGGAAGGCGTTTCCTCCGCCGAGGTGCGCCCGAAAAATCGCTGCCATTTCCGCTTCTTGAACACCTGATAGGCATACGCATACGCGTGCGCCGCCTCGTGCCGGATGAGCTTCATGAACCATTCGGGCGTTTCTCCTTCCACTTCGAGGATGATTTTCCGCTCCAGTTCGCGCAGCCGGTCATGGGCCAGAAAAAAGGGAATGAAAATCGCCGGAACGCCCACGGGCACAAACCATTCGTCCCCCAAATGACAGGGCGGATGGAAGCTCAGCCCCTGCTGCGTCAGTTCGTCATACAACTGCCGGACCAATGGCTCGAGCGGACCGCCGGCGAGCTTGAGCCCGAGCGTTGAGATGCGCTGTTCGAGCAACTCGTTGTCGCTCAGGCTCGCCCAGTCCGGGTTGTCCATGGGCCAAGGCTAACACGCCGTCGCACCGGCTCACAAGCGCCCCCTGCGCGCGTTTTGCCTTTTGACGCTAAGGCTCGTTTGGGATACGGTCGGAAGACTCATGAGAGCTTCGTTTCAACGCACCTTCTGGCTCGGCACGCTGGCCGTGCTCGCGTTGTGCGAAGGAGTGCTGGCGGATGGTGAACCGATGCGGCCGATCGAGTATTCCGCCCCGAAAGACACCCGCGGATTGGGCACGGCGGGCTCACTGCTTCCCGGTCACTCGCCGCTGGATCAACTGGAGTCCGACTTGAACAACCCGCTCAAGGCGCCGGTATCCGGCAATTCACTGGGCGGCATGATCATGACCACCCCGCCGCCTGTTCCGCCCCCGGCCGTGCAAAACCCGAAACTCAAGCAGCTCATTCAAAAGGAAGAGGACTGGATGTTTCTCAAGTCGGACGAAGTTTTTTCCATCAAATCCCCCGACGACCAATACAAGCCTGAGGAGCTGACTCCGGACGGCCGGAAGCGCAGCGAGCTGCGGCCGATGGAACGCCGCATGCTGGACATCTTCAGCGGAAACAACCCGGCCCAGACCAACGTGGCGGGCGCCGGCGCCGCCTTCGGAGGTTCGCCATTCGATGGCAATGACAGTTATCCGTCAACCTTGAGTCCGGTGGAGAAGGGCATCCGCCGCGCCTTCGGTCTTGACGCCGCGGGTTCCGCCGGCCGTGGCTCGGCTGACGCCGCAAGTTTTTTCGGCTTCAACAACGGTTACAAGCCGCCGGCCAAGCTGAGTGATGCGGAATTGCAGCGCGCGGAAGACTTCAAGAAAATCCTCGACTTCAACAACACCCGGCCGGATGCCACGGCGCCCCTGGCGGACAGCCCGTTCGCCTCGCCTTACGTGGACAGTTCATTCTACGATCCCCCAAAGCCGACGGCGCCCACACTGACGCCCGCGCCTTCCGCCCGGGCCAGTGGCAATTCGTTGAATGGCAGCTTGAGTGACAACACCACCACGGCGCCATGGTGGACCCCGGCAACGCAGCCCACGCCACCTACGCCGCCGCCCACCCGGGCGATGCCGGCGCCAGTGTCGCCGTTCATGAACATCCCGCGCCGCAACTTCTGATTGCGGCCCGCCGCGTCAGTGCGCGGCCGTCAGCACCAGCACCTGTTCGAGTGTGGACACACCTTCGCGCACGCGGTCCAGTGCCACCATGCGCAGTGTGCGCATCCCCTGACCGATGGCGACCTTCGACATTTCCCGCGTATTGGCGCGTGCAATGATCAGTTTGCGAATTTCATCCGACACGGTCATGGCCTCGATGATGGCAATGCGCCCGGCGTAACCGGAGTTCTTGCACCGGTCGCAGCCGCGACCGCGATACAACGTGATGCCGTCAAACAGGCTGGGGTCGATGTTCAGATCCTGATACATCTTGGGCGGATAGACCACGGGCTCCTTGCAATGGGAGCAGATGCGGCGCATGAGCCGTTGCGCGCAGGACAAAATCACCGAGGAGGAAATCAGGAACGGCGCAATGCCCATGTCGTCGAGCCGCGCGATGGCGCCCGGCGCATCATTACAATGCATCGTGGAAAGCACCTGGTGCCCCGTCAACGCCGCTTCAATCGCGATTTCCGCCGTTTCGGTGTCGCGGATTTCACCGATCATGACGATGTCCGGATCCTGGCGGAGAATGGAGCGAAGCGCGTTGGCAAAGGTGAGGCCAATCTCCTTTTTCACCGGCACCTGGTTGATGCCGGGCACCTGAAATTCGACGGGGTCTTCGACTGTTACAATGTTGTAAACCGGGTTGTTCAGTTCGTTCAGCGCCGAATACAGCGTGGTGGTCTTGCCGGAACCGGTCGGTCCCGTGACCAGAATCAGACCGTGCGGCGCATCAACTGCGGCCTTCACCTGCTGGAACGTGTCGGAGTCGAGCCCCAATTTGTCGAGGCTGGCGGACAGGTTCGACTTGTCCAGCACGCGGAGCACGATTTTCTCGCCGTGCACCGTGGGCAGCACGGACACCCGCAGGTCGTAATCCTTGCCGCCGACGCGAACGCGCATGCGGCCGTCCTGCGGCAGCCGGCGCTCGGCGATGTCCAGATTGCTCATGATCTTCAGGCGCGAAGCCAGGGCGAGCTGCATCTGCTTGGGCGGCGGCGTGGCGTCGGTGAGCACGCCGTCCACGCGGTAGCGCAGCCGCATCGTCTTTTCAAACGGCTCCAGGTGAATGTCGCTGGCGCGGTCCTTGATGGCCTGCACGAGGATCAGGTTGGCAAGCTTGATGACCGGCGCCTCCTCGGACGAGGCCGCGAGCTGGTCAAGGTTCACCTCTTCCATCGATTCCTTGACCGTCTCGATGTTGTCGGCGTCCCCATCCCCGTCGGCGCGCTTTTGCGCGTCCTGAATGATGTCCTCGATGCTGCCGCTCTTGGCCGCGTCAATGCCGTTGAGCTTGTCGAGAATGGCCTTCTCGGCCGCGATCATCGGCGCGACTTCCAGCTTGGTGATGCGCTTGACGTCGTCGAGCGCGAGCACGTTCAACGGGTCGGCCATCGCGATGAACAGCTTGTTCTCCAGCCGGGAAACGGCAATGACCTTGTGGTTCTGGGAAATTTCGCGTGGCAGCAGGTCGGCCACCTCCGCGGGAATGCTGACGCGCGCCAGATTGATGGGCGAGACGTTCAAAACCCGCCCCATCGATACAGTCATGTCCTGCTCGCTGACGAGCGCCTTGTCGAGCACGAGCTTGAGCAGCCGCGTGCCCTCCTTCTTCTGCATTTCGAGCAGTTCCTCGACCTGCTTGTGGGTCAGCAGGCCGTCCTCGACCAGGGCGTCCGCGATGCGTTCACCGAATGATTTTACGGGCGGCATGATTATGAACGAAATACTTTGCGGAGGTTTTTGACGATTTCCACCGGCGGCGCCACATACCACAGAATCCGGTTGTGCGTCGCCTCGGACAACTCCTTCGCCGCCTGCGGATTGAACGGATTCGCCGTGGCGACGAGCACGGATTTGCTCATGCGGTCGAACGGCAGCACGCACCAGCGACGGCAGGTTTCCGCCGGAAAGGAGCGGGAAAGCTCGATGTCGATGTCGTATTTTTCGAGCGGGATGTAGCCCACGCGGCTTTTATCCACCAGCACGCGGAGCGACTTTTCAATCGGGTAAATGGCCTTGTCGGCCAGCCGCTGAATGAACGGTTCGACCACATCCGCCGGCGCCAGCATGGGATCAGGCGTTGTCCAGCACAGATCAAAGTCGGCACCGGTAATGTGCTTGCCGTCCACGAACAGCTTGTGCAGGGCCTTGCGCCCATCGTCGATTTCGCCAACGGGCATGCTCCGGCGGCTGCGAACGGTGGTGTCAGAACTTCGCCCGGGCACCAAGGGCGCCGGACTGATGGGCGTCATGGCATCAACCGGGAAGCTCGAAGCCTTGCTTTCAATTTCGAGCAGGGCGGCTTTGACGTCGGGATCGTCGGGAAAACGTTGCAGGATGGTTTCGTATTCCAGAATGGCCGAGGAGAGCTGGCCCATCTGCACATAGGCCTGGGCAATGCGCTTGGAGGTGCCGATGACGTCCTGTTCCCGGCCGAGCTTGCTGTAAGCCTCCTTGAGAATTTCGAGCGACTGGTAGTCCTGCGGCTGCGACTGGGTGATGACCTCGAACATCTCAATTGTTTGATTCAATTGAGCCGCTTCCTCAGAACTTAAGGTGGTTGCCATGCTTTGCTGAGTCTTTGCCCGCTCCACAACGCCGTTGGGCGGACGGGATTGGAGCAATCTTTCGGCCAGTCTAGTTCCCCGGGTTTCATGTGGCAACTGAGAGTTCCGCGTCAAAAAATTCGTCGCTTGTGTCCCAAAGTTGAACCGTGTTGCATTCCGCCGGATTTCGAGAAACTGTGTGCGCGGCCCGAATCGGGCCGCCAAGGAAGGCATGTCCAACCAAACTCCGTTGATGTCCCCTGCCCCGGGCGGGCGGCTGGTGCGCTTTGTCGGCGACCAAATCCGCTTTCAACTGCGGCTCGCCGGCGGCGAGGCTCATCCCCGCAGCTGGCGCGCCCGGCTGCGCACGAATCTGGGCCGGGCCGATGCCCTGCGCCGGGAGATCGTGAATGCGCACGCCAAGGGCGCCCCACCCGCGGGCGCCGCGTGGCGGGATCTGCCAATGGAACAGGACGAACAGGGCTGGTTTTTGCAGATGCCCCTGGCGGAAACAGGCTACTTCAAGGCCAAGGGTTATTTGCTCGACGACCGCGGCTGGCAGCACTGGCCCTCCGGACCAGATTATGGGATTGCCGTCCACCCCGACTGGACGCGCACGGCGAACATCATCTATTGCGCGTTTCCCCGCTTGCACGGACGCAGCAAAAGTGCGTTGCGTCTGGACGACCCGCAACGGGACACCCAGTTCAAGCAGCTCGAGGCGGAAGGCCACGCCATAATTTCACCCTCGGGCAAGCTGCGTGATCTCATCCCGCAACTGCCGCACATCGTCAGCACGCTGGGTTGTCGCATTCTGCATTTGCTGCCCATCGGTCCCACGCCGACCACCTTTGCGCGGTTTGGCCGTTTCGGCAGCCCTTACGCCTGCCTGGATTTGACGGCCATCGATCCGGCACTCGTTGAATTCGACAGGCGCACCACGGGCGTGGATCAATTCCGCGAACTGGCCCTGGCGGTTCATCGTCACGGTGCCCGCGTTTTTCTGGACATCGTGATCAACCACACCGGCTGGGGCTCCACCTTGCAGGAGCAGCATCCCCAATGGTTCGTGCGGAATCCGGGCGGGGAATTTCACAGCCCTGGTGCCTGGGGCACCACGTGGGAAGACCTCGTTGAATTGAAGCAGGACAGCGTCGCCCTCTGGGACGTGATCGCGGAGAGTCTGCTCGTCTGGTGTCGCCGCGGCGTCGATGGATTCCGGTGCGACGCGGGCTACATGGTTCCGATGCCCGCCTGGCAATACATCATCGCCCGCGTCCAGCAGGAGTTTCCCGATGTGGTTTTTTTGCTGGAAGGTCTGGGCGGCGCGTGGGAGGCCACCGAGACCCTCCTGACCGAAGGCGGCATGCAGTGGGCCTACAGCGAATTGTTCCAAAACTACTCCGCGGTGCAGGTCGGCGGGTATCTGGACCACGCCCTCAAGCAAAGCCAGCGGGTCGGCATGCTCATTCATTACGCCGAAACCCACGACAACGCCCGCCTGGCCGCCCGCGGGCGGGCATGGTCCCTCCTGCGCAACCGGCTGTGTGCCCTCGCCAGCGTCAGCGGCGGTTTTGGCTTCACCGGTGGTGTTGAGTGGCTGGCCGAGGAAAAAATCAAGGTTCACGGCTGCACGGGCCTGAACTGGGGTGCGCCCAACAACATCATTCCGGAGCTGGCCCAGTTGAACCGGCTCCTCGCCTGGCATCCCGCCTTCTTCGATGGCGCCACCCTGACGCGGGTCAGCACGCTCGATTCCGATGTGTTCGCGTTGTTCCGCGAATCGGCCGAGGGCAAGGATGCCGTGCTGGTGCTGGTGAATCTTGATCCGGACCAGCCGCGCGAAATCAAACTGCCCGTCGCCAAGCTGGCGCACGCGACGCCGGCCCACGTGGGCGCGGAAGGTCGTTGGCTGAACGCGTTCGACCTGTTGGGCCAGCCCGTGCCCGAAATGGCACACCACGCGAATCAACTGCGGTTCAAACTGCCGGCCGGCGCCGCCTATTGCCTGGCCGCCACGCTCGAACCGATGGGTCTCCACGGCGACGGTTACCGGCAGGCCCGCGCGCGCGCCGCCTGGGCCGTGGCGTGCCTGTGCCAGGTTCATCCACCCGAAACCGTGGGCGCGTTCGACTGGCTGACGCTCGCCGCCGAGGTCGAAGCCTCGCCGGCCCGGTTTCTGGCCGCCGCCAGCCGGCGGGGGCCACGCACCGAGACCTCCGGCGCCGCGCCATTTCCCAATGTCATTCGCTGGGCCCGCGAGGATGCGCGCCGCATCACGCTGATTCCGCCGCACCATTGGTTGCTGCTGGAGGACGACGCCCCGTTCCGCGCCACGCTGGCCGCGGCGCAACCCGAAAATGCGCCACCCAACGATTCTCCGGCGCAGCACATTTGTTCCGTGGTCGGAGGCAAAACCCGCTTCGCCTGCTTTCCTCCCCGCACCGAACCGCTCGACGCTGTCCTGACGCTCGAACGATTGACGGAACCGTTTGAGCCCGTCATCGCGGCGGTGCGCTTTCTCCCGGCCGAGCCGGTCGTCCCGCAACGTCGCCCGCTGCCCGAGGATCTGGTGCTGCTCACCAACGGGCGCGGCGGCATGGCGCGGCTTTGCGTTGATCTGGGCCGGGTGAACTCCAAATACGACTGCGTGCTCGGCGCCAATCTGCATCCCACGTTGCCGGTGGACCGCCACGTTTTCGCGAAGCGCCTGCGGGTCTGGGTGAATGCCGACGGCTTCATCACGCCGCTGGACTACCACAACCTCGCCAGCTTCCATCCGGGACCGCCCGCCGTCTGGCAGTTTGTGGCGCAAGCCGGTGACGGCCGCACCGTGGAATTGCAACTTGCGGCGGACATGCTGCCCGGGCGCAACACCACCCTGTTTCGTTTCAGCCGGCCGAATGTCAGCGAAGCTCACGGCAAACAACTCCCCGCCGAAGCCAACGTGCGCCTCACGGTGCGCGTGGACATCGAGGACCGCAATTTCCATTCGGAAACCAAACACAACGGCGGCGCGGATCATCACTTCACAGTCAACACGCACCCGCTCGCGGCCCCGGCCATAGGCTTCGCGTTCACACCCGCCCGGGATCGCCAACTGCGCGTGGTGGCCGGCCACGGCATTTTCCATCCGCAACCGGAATGGTGTTTCAACGTGCCGCACCCCGTCGAAGCCACGCGTGGGCAAACCGGTGCGGGCGATGTTTACAGCCCGGGCTGGTTTGAACTGGCCATCAACAAGGGCGACGCCATCAATTTGATCGTCACCGCGGAGGCGGCTGACCCGACGGACGCCGAAGTCCGGACTCTGGCCGACGCGGCAGGCCGGTGGCAGGCCGCCCGTGAAGCCGGCCGGCCGCTGGACAGTTCGGCCCTGCAACAAGCCGCACGTGCGTTCGTCGTGCGCCGCGGCGAAGGCCGCACGGTCATTGCGGGTTACCCGTGGTTTCTCGACTGGGGCCGCGACACGCTGATCTGCGCGCGTGGCCTGCTTGCCGCCGGCATGATCGAGGAAGTGCGCGAAATCCTGCTCACCTTCGCGCGCTTCGAGGAAAAGGGCACCCTGCCCAACATCATTCATGGCGAGCACGTGGGAAATCGCGACACCTCCGATGCGCCGCTGTGGTTTGGCATCGTGTGCGAGGAACTGGCCGGGCGGCGCGGCGCGGCCGACTTTTACGCAACGCCCGTGGAGGCCGGCAAACGGCCGCTGGCCGAAGTGTTGCGCAGCATCGCCGCCGGCTATCTGGCGGGCACCCCCAACGGCATTCACGTGGACGCCGCTTCAGGACTCGTCTGGAGTCCCGGCCATTTCACGTGGATGGACACCAATTATCCCGCCGGCACGCCCCGCGAAGGTTATCCCATCGAAATCCAATGCCTCTGGATCCGGTTGTTGCGGCAGCTGGACCGCATCGGGGCCCGGCCCGCCGGCGAACCATGGTCCGCGCTGGCCGACCGCGCCACCCGCTCGCTGGAGCAATTCTTCTGGCTCGAAGAACCGGGCTGGTTTGCCGATTCCCTCCGCGCAGAACGCGGCATGCCCGCCGCCCGGTCGGCCGTGGATGATGCACTGCGCAGCAACGGCCTGTTCACCGTCAGCCTCGGGTTGATCCACGGTGAGCGCGCGCAACGCATGACCGAAGCCGTGCGTCGCTGGCTGGTGGTGCCGGGCGGATTGCGGTCGCTCGCGCCGCTGCCGGTGAAACTGCCGCTGGACATCCGCCACCACGGTCAGCTGCTGAACGACCCGCGCCGGCCGTATTGCGGCCGCTACGAGGGCGACGAGGACACGCGCCGCAAGCCCGCATATCACAACGGCACCGCGTGGACGTGGACGTTTCCGGTGTTCTGCGAAGCCCTGGCCCGCGCATGGGAGGCTTCGCCCGAAGCCGTCGCCGCCGCCCGCGCCTACTTGACCAGCAGCTTCCGCCTGCTTGACGAAGGCTGCCTCGGTCAAATCCCGGAAGTGCTCGATGGCGATGCCCCGCACCGCCAGCGCGGGTGCGATGCCCAGGCCTGGGGCGCGACTGAAGCGTTGCGCGTGTGGCAATGGCTCGCCGGATGCTGAGATGAATTTCCGTTTTGCGTTTCCGAGGTCCGTCGTTAATGTTGCGGCCATGCGCCGGTGGCTGTTTCCCCTGATGATTTTTTGCAGCGTCCTGCTGGTGACGTCCGCCTCGGCGGCCACCGGCAAGGTCGTGAAGGTGCTCCCCCATTTCCTGGACTTGCAGGGCCGGCATACGAAATCTCCGAGCCTCTACGACCGCGACGCCTATCAGGCATGGCTGCGGCGGCATCCCGACCAGCAATCGGGCATCCGCTACGACGTGGAATGGCGTGCCAAGGGTGTGCAGGGTGCGCTTAAACTGCGCGTTGA
This sequence comes from Verrucomicrobiia bacterium, assembly GCA_035765895.1. Taxonomy (NCBI): domain Bacteria; kingdom Pseudomonadati; phylum Verrucomicrobiota; class Verrucomicrobiia; species Verrucomicrobiia bacterium. The sequence continues at coordinate 16,365 of DASTWL010000031.1, forward strand.
ACTGCGGGGCATCGCACAGGGCAATCTGCCCCGGCAGAAAACCATCGAATCGGAAGTCAACACCGGCCACGGCGGCACGCACTGGTCCGGCGTGGCGTTGAAGGGTGATGATTTCAAGACCTTCGGTGAAGTCACCGCCTGGCGCGTCACGTTGTGGCACGGCGACCAGCTCTTGGGCGAACAAAAATCCTTCCTATGGTGAACCGTCGCGCCAGCCTGCTGCTCGCCGTGGCTCTGCTGGCTCCCGCGCGAACCGTTCCCGCGCAAGTTCCCGCTTACCGGCTGGGTGATGTCGCCACCCAGGAAGTCGTCACCCCCGTGCCGCTGATGATAATTGATCCCGAGCGCACGGCCGCGTTGCAGCAACGCGAGGCCCTCAAGGTGCCGGTGGTCGTGCGTTTCCAGGCCGACGCCGCGGCCGACGCCGAAGCCGCGCTCAGCCATGCCTTCGCCAATGCCCGCAGCAATTTTCTGGACGCCCTTTACCGCACGATGAAGGGCAGGCCCGAAAGCGAACGCCAAATCGGCGGGGCGTTGTTTCAGCGCGCCGTCGAATCAGCCCGCCGCCGGACGGATGGCTTCCCGCTGCTGGATGCCTTGGCGCCGGTGTGGGCCCGCGATGAAAGCGACGCCGACGCGCAGGACGATCTCGCAGCAAAACTGCGGGCCGTCATGGAGCGGCCCATCATCGCCGGCAAGGCGCCTGCCATTTTCAACGCCAAGAACTCCATCCGCCTCGTGCCGGTGGACGTGTTGACGGATCAGCCGACGCCGGAGACCGTCGAAAAAAGCGGCACCATCGTCCGGGGAACGCAACTGGCCTCGCTGGCGGCGGCCCGCAGCGAGCTGCTGCACGCCTTCGCCCGCGAGGAACAGGCCAGCGCCCGTTTCCTGGCACGATTTCTAACCACCAACGCATGGGTGGACGCGGACCTGACCCAGCTGCTGCGCACGCGGCGGGTGGAAGCCCTGTGCATCACGGAAAGCTACGCGCCGGCCCAGGTCATCGTGACGCAGGGCCAGGTGGTGGATGCCAAAACCCTCGCCGCGCTGAATCAGTTGCGCGAAAAGAGCCTCATCGGCACGCTGCAAACCCAGCTCGTCCAGGCCAAAACCGCAACGCAACAATCGCGTTCACGCGGCCGCTGGCTGGCCGGCGGTGCTGCTACGTTGACGTTGCTCTGTTTGCTGGTCTTGTGGCGCGTGCGCGCCCGGCGTCCGATGGTGGGCGTGCCCGCGCTGGCGCCCGCGGCCGCGGCTTCCGTGACGCAGTGGCAAAGCCGCGCCCTCGCCGCGGAAGCCCGCGTCGAGCAGACGCAGCAGGCCATTCGCGGCGGGTTTCTGGAATGGATGCGTCAACGCGTGGTGCAGGGCTTGTTTCGGCAACGGGCTGAATTGCTCTCCGCACAAGAAGGGGCCGAAGCTGAAATGCGCAGCCTGGAGCAGCGTCTGGAACAACTCCACGCCCCATTGCAGGAACGCATTGCCGCCTACGAACGACGGATCGCCGAGTTGGAGAAGGAACTGGCGTCCAAGGGCGAAGAGAACCGGGAACTGATCAAGGCCAAGATCCTGCTCGCGAAGCATCAACTCAATGCCGCCCGCGAACGCGGCGAAGCCGGCCATTTTGGCCGGAATTGATCCAGCCGCACCGGCAGCCTTTCGTCAAGCCGCGCTGCCCTGGACCTTCAAGGCCTGCTCGTAGCATTCCAGCGCTTCGTTGTAGCGTTCGAGCCGGTTGTAGATGCCGCCCTTGTAGAGGTAGGCGATGGTCAGCTTGCCGTTCGCGGCAATCGCGCGGTCGTAACACCGCAGCGCCTCATCATCCTGTTTGAGCCGTTCCAAAGCCGCCCCTTTTTTCACCAGGGTTTCCGGATGATTTTCGTCGAGCTTCAAGGCCTCTTCGTAGGCGGCCAGCGCCTCTTCCACCTGGTCCGCGTTGAGAAGCGTCTGCCCCCGGTTGAGCAAGGCGGCAATGCGCCCGGCCACGCCGTCTGCCGGTTCATCCTCCGCCGGCGTTTCCGTCTCCACCCCGCCGGGCTCACCTGCGGGAAGCGGCTTCGCGGCGGTATGTTCGAGTTCGTAAACCCGGCGCTCGAGACGATCGATTACGGACATCAGGCGTTGATTGGACACTTCAACGGCGGAGGCGGCCTGCCCGTCCGCTTCGACCGCCAGCAGTCCCTGGGGCAGTCGCGCCACCAGTTGCGTGTGCGTGGTGGTCATGTCGGCCAGTCGGCTCATGGTGCGCCACTGAAAGACGGCCGTGAACAGCATGGCCAAGAGCCCAAGGCCGCCGAATGCGGAGGCCACTCCCAGCAAGGTGCGGTTCGAGCGCTGCATTTCCTCCTGCTGGCGCTGCCGTTCCAGATCAAGCGCGGTCTGGATGGCGTTCAACTTGTCGGTCATGGCGGTCACCTGCGCGCGGGCGGATTCCTGATATTCCTGCCGGTTCTGTTCGATGGCGAGCTGGGCGGCGTGCAACTGCTCCTGCAAATGCACGTAGGACTTCAAGAGCTCGGCTTGGAGGAGATCGTCAGCCTTCGCCGCCGCGGGCACGTCGTTGGTGGTTTGCGGTTCCGCGTGACCACGATTGGCAACGAGCAGGAGCAGCGCGATTCCGAGGGCGCCAAAGCGGGAGAACTGGACGACGTTTTTCATGGCAAACCGTGGCCGGAGGTTGAAACCGCCCGGCGATGATGTCAAGGCGACCCATGTTGGTAATCCTACGGACGACGGCGGCCGCGGCGGTGGCGCAAAAGAAAAGGAGGCCGGGCGGATGCCCGGCCTCCTGTCGAAGTTTTCCCGCTGCGGGAAACGTTGCCGCCGATTACGGCAGCGGCAGCACCAGCCGGTAGAATTGCCGGCCGGTTGGCGATACGATCAACTGATTCTGATCCCCGACCTGCGTGATCGGCGCCGTCACGTCCTGCCAGGTGCCCGTCGTCAGATCCGGGCGGGATTGCAGGACGTAGCCGCCGACCGTGGACGGCCAGTAAATGACCGTCGAGTTGGGACCGGTGTGCGCTGCGCCCAGCACTGTGAACGGCGTGTAAACGAAGTTGCTCACGGTCTGGCTGGAGGTGATGCCGCCCGTGGCTCCGCTGAAGCCGACGTAGGCGGAGTCGCTGCCGACGGACGCCGGCAGGTCCACATTGAGGTTCGTGGAGAACGACACCGCATAGGTCACGTCGGTGAGGTCCAGGTGCAACACCCCCGGCGTGTAGCGCAGGTGAACATCGATCGGCCCGCCGCTGGAGATGCCGACCGGCGTGGTGTTGATGTAATTGCTCAACCGCGTTCCATTGGTGCCCAGGGCCACCCCGACACCGCCGGGGGCGCCGCTGTAAATGTTGAACATCACCGCGGCACTGGGAGTGATCCCCTCGTAACCGAGGGCGCCGCCCGCGCCGCCCAGCGCGGCCGGACCGTCCGGCGAGTTCTGGACGATGAACGCGACACCGTCCGCGCCACCGCCGCCCACCGTCGTGTCCTGATAGCGGAAGCTGGCATCGAACGCGCCGATATAGACCGGATACGGGAAGAAGCTGCTGCGGGCTTCGCCGCCGGTTCCGTCCGTCAGCGTCAGCACGCCCGTGTAGTCAAAGACAGGCGCTGAAACGTTGCCGTTGAGGCTCCATCCCAGACCGTTCGTGTTGAAGGTGGGAATGGCCCCGACAATCAGCGTGCCCAGGCTGCTGGGCACCGGACCGCCCTGGTTGTTGCTGGCGAACAACTGGTAGCCGCCCGCGTCACCGACCTGCGCGTTGGCAATGGTCAGCACGTTGCTGTGCGCGCCCGCGATGCGGCCGCCGTCGGACAACGGGTTGTTGTCCTTATACCACTGATACGAGATCGGCGGACTGCCGCCAAAGGAGGCCGACAGGCGGACCGTGTTGCCCGCGAACACATAGGTTTCGTAGGGAATGTCCGTCAGCAACGTGGGCGGCCCCGCAATCACGGAGAGCTGTGCCATCGTGCTCTGGGCGGTGCCGTAATCATTGCTCACGTTCAACTGATAGATGTAGCCGGTGTAAGTCGCCGGCACATTGGGAATCACGAGGCTGGCGTTGGTTTCGCCCGGCAGCGGATTGAAAGAACCGCCGCTGTCGGTGGAGAGATACCACTGATACGACAGGTTCGGCGTGCCCATGACAACCGGCTGGAACGCCACGGTGGAGCCTTCCGGCACGGTCACCAAGTTGGTGATGTCCTGAACGAAGGACGGTCCGATGCCCGCCGCATAGTAGTGGTTCAACACCTGGTTCGAACTGAGCGCGTAACCGTAGATGGCCACCTCATCAATGCTCCCATAGAACTGGTTGTTGTAGGTCGGGCTGCCGCTGCTGCTGCGGCGCGACCCGATGCTGACCGGTTCAGTCGAATTGAGCAGCCCGGTCAACGGCGTGATGGTCGCCGTCGAACTCCGCCGGCCGTCCACATAAAGCACCACGTTGCTGTGAGCCTGGTCGCAGACGCCCACCACATGATGCCAGAGGCCGTCCAACTGGTTGGTGCCGGTGTTGGCACTGTGCACCGCGCCCGCGGCGTCGCGGACGTAGAAGCGGATGCCGTGCGTGCCAGCACCCGTTGAGCCCGTGTCGAGGCAGAATTGCTCGCCACCACCGCCAGGGCCCTTCGTGACCAGCCCCGCGTCCGTGGTCTGGTCAAAGGCGTTGCCCTTGACCCAGGCTTCCACGGAGAAGGCCGCGTTGTTGTTGCTGGGGGTGGAGAAACCCACGCCATTGATTGAGCCGGCGTAGCTGTTGCTCGGTGACACCAGACCAAACGCGGCGGCCGTGTTGGGATCGTTCAAGCTGTAACCGGCCTGCGCCAGGGTCGTGTTGCTGTAAACACCGCCGTGGCCGCCCCAGTAGTCGTTGGCGATGGCCCCGTTGTTGCCCACGCCGTCGTCCGCCTCATCCAGACGCCAGAAGCCGACCGGCTGATCCGCCAGAATGGTGAGCGGATAGTTCTCTGTTGGAGCGGCAATGACTGTGAGGGTCGAGGTGATGCTGTTGGTGGACCCGCTGCTGTTGACCACGGTGCACATGAACGTTTTGCCCGAATCCGCCAGTTGCACGTTGGTAAGCTGGTAATCGGCATTCGTGGCATTTGGAATCTGCGTTGCGCCGTTCAGATACCACTGGTAGGTGAAGTTCGTGGGATAACCGATGGCCCGCACATGGAGCACGGGCGATGCTCCCACGAACACCTTGTTGTTCACCGGCGGCTGATCGACGATGATAGGTGGCGTCGGCGTTTGCACGCCGAGCAGTTCGACTTCGCCGATCTGCATGCTGTTCGCGCTTGCATTGTTCTTCACGTTCGCGAAGGTGATGCGGTAGGTGCTGTAACCTTGGGCGTTCGCAAAGCGAACCTCCTGAATTGCCTGATTGATGGGATTCAACGCCTGGCCGCCGGCGTTGCGGGTCGAAGGCAGCGCCAGGGAGTTGGACGAAACCATGGCGTAGGTCGTGCCGCCATCATTGGAGCCTTCGATCAGATAATCGGCGGGATCACGATTTTCGGAATCATTCGCGGTGTAGAACCGGATCGCGGACAACGTGGTCCGCCCGATGGCCGGCGTGACAATGAAGCCAACCGGTCCCGTGTAAGGCGTGCCGTTGCTGAGCCCGAAGTTGAGATACTTCGTGGTGGTATTGTCCAGCGCGTTGGCGGGCGGCTCCCCGCCCGAGGGCGTGCCCTGATAAATGGTGATGACATCGCTTGGCTTCGTCACATCGGGCAAGGTGGTGAGCACGGTCACCGTCGCCACCAGGCTGGTTACCGAACCGCCTGGGCTGGTGGCAATGACCCGATAATCACCCGCATTCGGGAAACTGGCCCCGGTCAGCGCGAGATTCGTGGTCGTGACGCCAGAATACACGCCGCCGTTGGCGAGATCGTTGAAAACCCCATTGGTGCCGAACTGCCATTGGTAGGTAATCGGCGGGGTGCCGCCACCGATGCCGACGGAAACCACCGCGTTGGAACCATCCCACATCTTGAAGCCGGCGGGTTGCACTACGATCAACGGCTTGACGTTGTTGGTGGTGCCGCTGACGGCCAGCACGACCATGCGTCCGTTGGCGCTCGCCGCGCCGAGGAACTTCAAAACGATGTTGGTCAGTGGGCTGCTGAAGTTGTTGAGAGAAAACTCGGCTTCATACAAGCGCGGATTGGATGAATTCAACACCGCATCCAGCGTCCGCCGGGTCAGGTTCACGCGGCCGCGCGAAGTGAAGGCATAAGGAGCGTTGTTGAACCAGTCGCGCGAGACGAATGTGTTCGTTTCTTGCGTGCCGTCCTGGAACTGCATGATGCACTGGTTGGTCACATTCCCGTTGGCGGTGGCGCTCAAGAAGGACAGGCCGGTGTAAGCGGAAGGCGTGGCCAGCGTCAGGTTGGCGTTGGTGTAGAACGAATCCACGAAAATCACGTTGTTGCCCGCGTAGGTCGAAGGCATCTGATAATTGTGATCGCCCTGGGCCAGGCTCGTGATGGTGGAACCCGCCGGCGGCAGACCACTGGAGGGATAGTTCTTGGAATACCCCTGCTCATACCACGTGGCCTCAAAATTGTTCGTGCCACGATCCATGGAAACCGTGGTGGCGGTGGTCAGGCCTTTGGGGCCCCACGGCGGATTGGCTTCCATGATCAGATCGGCGTTGTAGCCAGTGACCGCCACCGGACTATAGTTGCCGCCGCCCGTTGATTGGCCGCTCACGGAAAAGATTCCCGCGCGACCGCCGCTGGAGTATGCAAAATCGATGCTTGTAACGGGACTGGAACTGGCCAGGACGATATCATTCGCGAACAGTTTGCAGCCACCGCCGTTGACGTTGTTGAGGGCCAGGTTTTCCGGCTGCACCCGCCCGTTGGCCACCCAAGCCGCTGTGGAACCGCTGAACCAGTCCAGCACATTGATGGTAAAACCTTCAGTGGACGAATCAGCGTGGTGGACGGTCACGTTGATACCCACCGGCCCGTTGCCCGCACTGGCAAGGAAAGAGAGCCCGGTGTAAGCCGCCGGCGAACTCAAGGTCAGCGTGCCGGCCGTGTAAGTGCCGAAGCCGGCCACATACATCACGTCGTTCGACTTGTAGCTGGGCGCCATCGTGTAGGTGTGATTGCCAAACGTCCACGTGGAGCCCGCGGCCGGAACGCCCGTCGTCGGCGCATCGCGGTTGAAGCCGACCTCGTAAAAGGTGTTGGCCGTGTTGTTGGGCGAACCACCGTCCATGGTGACGGTTGTTTCAGAGAAGGTAAAACCGGACGTGGGCGCACCGTTGTTCGCCTCAATGATCACGTCCCGATTGAACCCGCTCATTGCGATGGGCGAAAACGTGCTGCCATCGACCGAGGCGCTCGTCCCGAAAATCGACACGCGATTGCCGCTGCTCGACGTAAAGGTGATGCTCGTGACGGGATTCACCGTGTCGGTCAGGAAAATGTCCTTGTAGCAAAGATTGGGCACGTTGTTGCTCACGTTGTCCAAACCGCCATTGTCCACGTTCACGCGGCCGTTGATGTTCCAGGCCCGCGGTCCGGTCGTGTTGTCGAACCAGTCAGGCACACCGAGTGTCCCGGTTTCATCGGCGCCGCCCGAGTGATGCACGGTGTAGTTGATGGTGGTCGCGCCGCCCGCACTGGTCATCAGGAACGAAAGTGCACTGTAAGCCGTCGGCGTGGTCAGCGTGACCGTGCCGGTCGGGATGCCCGTGTAAACGAGGACCGCATCATTCGTCGTATAGTCGGCGGGCATCTGGAACTGATGGTTGGGTTCATCCAACGCCGCGAAGGTGGTGCCGTGGACGGGCAGGCCGATCCCCGGCTTGTTGGTGACGTAACCCTGCTCAAAGTAGGTCACCGAGTTGATGTTGGTGCCGCCATCAACCGTGGCGGTCACAAAGTTCTGCAACGGCGGCGGCGCCGTTTTTTCGACGACCGCATCGGCGGTAAAACTGCCCGGGGTCAGGGGAACGGGTTTGTAGTCGGCGCGAACTGCACCGGCCGCGAGGAGCGTAAGGGCCAGTGGAGCTGCATGACGCCAGTCGATTGTGGGTATGCGCATAGGTGAGTTAGTCGGGTTGCGTTGTGGTTGTCAGTTTCACCCGCAGCTTGGCCACCGGCTGTCTGGAGCTACATCGCGACAGGACTTCCTCAGAGTGCCTCATGACACGACGAGAAAAGCGCGTCGCAGCGCTGGCATGGCTTGATGGGTGACTGAGACTGACAGTAAAGAATCGCCCGTTGCCGTCGCCACAGGACAATTGTTGCATTTATTGTATTCTTATCACCTGAGCCCTGTTTCAAATCCGCCAGGCAAAGGGGATTGCATCGGGTATGACGGCCGTGAATCCACGCATTGGCCGGCCGTGATCGGGCCGCGCCGCCACGGATGAACGCGGCCAAGCTTGTTCAACATGCCAGTGGCGCCCGCCGAAAAACCGGTTATAGTGCCGCCATGAAATCCATGTTGTTCCTCGCCGTTTTGTTCGCCCTGCAAACCGTGACCTTCGCCGCGGATTCGCTTTACGACATCAAACTGAAGGATATTGACGGGAAGGACACCACCTTGAACGCCTACAAGGGCAAGGTGCTCCTGATTGTGAACGTCGCCTCGCATTGCGGCTTCACCAAGCAATACGCCGCACTGGAGGCGACCTACGAGAAATACAAGGACCAGGGCTTGGTGGTGCTGGGTTTCCCCTGCAACCAGTTCGGCGGACAGGAGCCGGGCTCCAACGCGGAGATCAAACAATTCTGCACGAGCAAATTCAACGTCTCTTTTCCGATGTTCGACAAGCTTGACGTGAACGGTCCGCAACGGCATCCGCTTTACGTCGCGCTGGCCGGCAAGGATTCGCCGTTCCCCGGAAACATCACCTGGAACTTCAACAAATTCCTCATCGGCCGGGACGGCAAAATCCTGCACCGGTGGGAATCCAAGGTGACGCCGGATTCCACCGAAATCACCCGGGCCGTTGAATCCGCACTGGCCGCGAAGTGAGGGTCGCCCGGCCGCATCAGTTCTGTTGCCAGCCTTTGCCCGGGGTGTATTCCCGGCTGCCCGCGTGCGATTTGCAGCCCGTGATCAGCGTGGCCACCACGGCCAGCAGGCTGGCGATCAAAAGCAGTTTCTTCATGGCACGAATTTAATCCAAGTTGCCCGCCCGGCAAGCTTGCGACACATTGCGGCGGGCCATGAGCGAGACGTCCAAATACCTTCAGGGACAGCTGCTGCTGGATGCCGGCAGCTTGGGCGGTTCCTTCTTTGCCCGCACGGTGGTGTTGATCTGTCAGCACGACGCGGAGGGCGCGTTCGGCCTCGTGCTCAACCGCACCGCGGAAAAAAAGTTCGGCGAAGTCGTCTCAACCGAGCTCCCCGAATCCCTGAAGGACCAGCCGCTGTTCGTCGGCGGACCGGTGCAGCCCACGGCCATGAGCTATCTCCACTCCGATGCTTTTCTCCCGGACGCCAATGTCATGGCCGGACTCAGCCTCGGGCATTCGCTGGATGAGCTCATGGAAATCAGCAACGGTTACTCCCCCAGCCGCCGGCTGAAAACATTTGCAGGCTACGCCGGCTGGGCGCCGGGTCAGTTGGAAAACGAGATGAAACGCAAGGCCTGGCTGACGCATCCGGCAACCCTGGATCTGGTTTTCGATCCGGCGCCGGAGGGTTTATGGAAAACGATCATGCGCTCCAAAGGCTGGAAATGCCGCCTCCTCGCGGAAATGCCCGAAGACCCGTCGGTGAATTGAGCGCAGGCTCCGTCCGGCTGGAACACGCTTTGGCTCACAGCTTCCGCTGTGCCCCCTGGGCCGAAATCCAGCCCCACCCCATGCCCAGCAGCAAGCCGGCGGCGTGCGCATAGTTGGCCACCGGTCCCACCCAGCCGGTGAAGCACAGGAAAAACCAGCCGATGGCCAGCACCACGTTTTGCTGGTCAAGGTGCAGGCCCGAGGCGGGATCGAACTTGCCGCGAATCCAGACGTAGCCGATCAGCCCGTAGTTGACGCCCGACATGCCGCCAAAGAGCGGATGCGAAAACGTATATTCGGCCAGGTTTGAACCCAGCGCGAAAAATGCGATCAGCAGCGCAAACCGGCCGGAGCCTTGGGCGGATTCCACCATGCTGCCGAGGCTGAAAAGCCACATCATGTTGAACAGAATGTGGCCGATTGAAAAGTGCAGCAGGATGGGCGTGAAGAGCCGCCACACCTCACCGTGCATCACTTCCGGCAGAAAGCCCGCACTGTGTCCCACGTAAAGGCTGATCAACAGCCGCTTCACCACCGCTTCATCCGTCCCCAACCGCGAGAACACCGCGACCACCACACACGCAACAATCAAGGCATACGTGAACGGACCGGCACCGTGGCGCACGGAACCGGGAAACACCCGGCGCCGGTTGTGCACCCGCTTGCGCCAGTCGGCTTCGGCCTTTTCCTCGGCGGCGCGCAACCGCCCGGCATCCGCCGCCCGTCCGTTGAACTCGGCAGCATCCGGCTGCTGGCGAAACCGCTCCAGCAAGGCACGGCCCACGTCCACCTGTTCATCCTCCAGCACCCAAATCTCCCAAACGCCTCCCGCGTCATGCTCCACCTGATTGCGGATGCCCCGCGTGAGCAGATAGTCGCCAAAGGTCCGGGCCTGAGCTTCCGCAGGCAGATTTCCAATCGAACGCACGCCCTGTTCTAACGCTTTTGCCGCGCGGCTCCAAGTTCATTGCCACACTCTGGGGCACGATCTGAACTTGAACTGGCCCGGCCGGACCGTTTCACTGCCTGCGTCTCACGCATTACCTCATCATGAAAATCACCTTGCACGGTGCCGCCGGCGACGTAACCGGTTCGGCGTATCTGGTTGAAACCGACCGCGCGCGGCTGCTCGTGGACTTCGGCATGTTTCAGGGCGGCGCCAAATTGGAGGCCAAGAACGTCCTGCCCGCCGGGCTGCTCGCCAAACGGCTCGATGCCGTGCTGGTCACCCACGCCCACCTGGACCACGTCGGGCGCCTGCCGCTCCTCACCAAGCACGGCTACCAGGGGCCCATCCACGCCACAAAGCCCACCATCGAACTGGCCGGGCTGATCCTCCGCGATTCTGCCCACCTCCAACTGAACGAAGCGGAGCGCAACAACCGTAAACGCCAGCGGGCCGGCAAAGCCGCCATCGAACCGCTTTACACCGCGGCCGACGTGGATGAAACAATGCCGCGCTTTCGTCCGGTCGAATTCAACCGGGACTTTGAACCGGCGCCCGGCATCAGCGCGCGTTACGTGCATGCCGGCCACATGCTCGGCTCCGCCAGCATCGCCTTGCGGATCCAGGAGGCGGGCCGGACCAGAACCGTCGTGTTCTCCGGCGACCTCGGCCCGGCCGGGCTGGCGATCATTCAGGATGCCGAACCCTTTCAACGCGCGGACCTCGTGTTTCTGGAGTCCACCTACGGCGACCGCGATCACAAACCCATTCAGGAAACGCTCGCCGAGTTCCGCGCCATCATCGCCGACGGCATCAACCGGCGGGCGCGCATGCTGGTGCCCGCCTTCGCCACCGGGCGCACCCAGCAGATCATCTACCATCTCGAAGAACTCTTCTGCGCCGGCACCGTCAAACCCTTTCCCATCTACCTCGACAGCCCTATGGCCATCGAAGCCACGAAGATTTACCGCAGCTACCCCGATTTGTTCGACGACGAGGCGAAGGCGATGGAGAAGGCCTGTGAATTTGTCCGCAGCCAGCGTTTCGTGAAGCCGACGCCTACGGCGCAGGACTCCATGAAACTCAACGACGTGGCGGGTCCGTGCCTGATCATGGCCGGTTCGGGCATGTGCAACGGCGGGCGCATCCTGCACCATTTGAAGCACGGCCTCTGGCGGCCGGAAACGTGCGTGTTGATCGTGGGCTATCAAGGCGAGGGCACCCTGGGCCGGCAGCTCGTCGATGGCGCCCAAACCGTGAAAATCTTTGGCGAGCCTGTCGCCGTCAAAGCGCACATCCACACGTTGAACGGCTTCAGCGCCCATGCCGGACAGTCTGAATTGATCAAGTGGCTGGCCCACCTGGCACCCTCAAAGCCGCAGGTGGTTCTGACCCATGGTGAAGCGAAGGGACGCGAGCCGCTGGCGGCGCTGATCCGGAAGCGGTTTGGCCTCAAAGCCGCACTGCCGATGCAGGGAGATGTGATCAAGCTGTGAGGTAGGATTGCCGGACCCTCATCACTCAATAAGCACAGCGCGGTAGAACCTCTGCCCAAGAACTGCCGATGTGGTGTCCCCCCAGATGAATGTGCTGCTGGGAAGCGAAATGTTGGTCAACGTCAGCCAGTTCGTTCCTCCATTCAGAATGTTTGGCAACGGAATGGAATCGCCTTCATTCCCTTGCCAAATATTCCTCTGCCTGTCGGGAGCTTGGCTCAAAGCAAAACTCCGGGTTCGATGTTGAAGCGCCGGGCCAGCGTGCGGATGTGGTCCACCGTCAGGCGGCGTTCGCCCCGCAAAAGTTTCGACCCGAGCGAACGGTCGCTGCCGAGGATGCGCGAGAGGTCGGCGGCGGACAGGTCGTGTTGTTCGAGGAGGAACTGGAGTGTTTCCACCGGCTTGCCCTTGGGCCACTTCACCCGCGTCTGGTCGTAGGCTTCAATGAATGAACTCACGGCTTCGAGATAATCCGTCTGATCCGCGTTCAGGCGGTCTTCAAATCCCGCCAGCGGCTCGATGGCGCGGCGCGCGGCGGCGTAGTCGGTAGCGTCGTGCAGCGGGCGCGGGACGTAACGCTGGCAAAGGCCCGTGTAATCCTTCGGCAGGGACGCGAAGGTTTCTGGCGTGGCGACGGGTCGGCTGGCGGTTTTCATAATTCGTTTTTCCAGATGTCTTTGCTGTATTCCGCGTGCGTCAGGAACCGCAGGGCGAACACCGTGCCCGTGTTGAAGTGGACGGCGCACACGAGCCGGAACTCGTTGCCGCCCACGTTAAACACCGCCACCTTGCGCCCGCTCTCCACAGTGACCATGCCGGCGGACGGAAAGGTTCGGCGCAAGGCTGCGAAAGCATCCCACTCGACCAGCCGCACCACCTTGACCCATTGACGGAGCGATGTCGCGGCCCGCGCATGATCCGCCGCCCACTGTCGGATGGTTCCTTCGGCGATGATTCGCACGGGGACAAATTGTCCCCGCTTGGAAATCTTGTCAACTTGCGAAACTTAGAATGGATCGCCGCCCGACTTGCCGCGTTGGCGCGGAGAAGGTTTGCGTTGTTTGTAGCTGACTGGTTGTGCTGAAGCCGTGGCCTCTTTGCCTCCACCCACCATCCGCTTCAATTCCTTGATCTGGTCGCGCAACAACGCGGCTTTCTCGAACTCCAGGTTGTTCGCTGCGGCCAGCATTTCCTCTTCGAGTTCGCGCAAAGTCTCGGTGAGGTCCACGTCCATCCTAGCGTCATTCAACACTCCCGCGGCGACATTCCGTTGCTCGCTGCGAATCACCAGGCTGTCTTCCACCGCCCGAACCACGCTGCGCGGCGTGATGTTGTGTTCGGCATTGTAGGCAAGCTGCTTCTTGCGGCGATACTCGGAGACGGCGAGAAACTTCTGGATGCTCTGCGTCTTCACGTCGGCGTAGAGAATCACCTCGCCGTGCAGGTGGCGCGCGGCGCGACCGGCGGTCTGGATTAGGCTGGTCGCACTGCGGAGATAGCCTTCCTTGTCCGCGTCGAGGATGGCGACGAGCGAAACTTCCGGCAGGTCGAGGCCTTCGCGCAGCAGGTTGATGCCGACGAGCACGTCAAACTCACCCTTGCGCAGCGACCGCAAAATCTCCACGCGCTCGATCGCTCCAATCTCGCTGTGGAGGTAACGCACGTTGATGCCAATGTCGCGCAGGTAATCGGTGAGTTCCTCTGCCGTGCGCTTGGTGAGCGTGGTGACCAGCACACGCTCCTTGCGCTCGACGCGCTTGCGCGCCTCCTCGATGAGATCGTCAATCTGCCCGGCGAGCGGCTTGAGCGTGATGGTCGGGTCAATCAGGCCGGTCGGGCGCACAACGAGTTCGACAACGCCCGGAGCGCCCGTCTCCGATCCGGCGGGTTTGGCGTCGCTCGTCGGTTCGTGCCGGGTCGGAGACCGGCGCTCCAATGCGCTCCGCCGCGTCCACTCCAACTCCCTCGGTCCCGGCGTGGCGCTGACGTAAATGGTCTGGCCCTGCATTTTCTGAAACTCCTCGAACTTCAGCGGGCGATTGTCCAGCGCGCTCGGCAGGCGGAAGCCGTAATCCACGAGCGTCGTCTTGCGCGACTTGTCGCCTTCATACATCGCGCCGACCTGCGGCACCGTTGCGTGCGATTCATCAATCACCAGCAGATAATCCTTCGGCAGAAAATCCAGCAGCGTCGTCGGCTTCGAACCCGCCGGACGCCCACCGATGTGCCGCGAGTAATTCTCGATGCCGGAGCAGAAGCCCATCTCCTCCATCATCTCGAGGTCGTATTCCACGCGCTGCTTGATGCGTTGCGCCTCGATGAGTTTGCCGTGTTTCTCGAACCAGGTGATACGTTCGCCGAGTTCCTCGCGGATGGCCAGGATCGCGGGCCGCATCTTCTCGGCGGGCGTGACGAATTGCTTGCCGGGGAACACCGTGAGATGCGGCAACTGCTCATACTTGTTGCCGGTGAGCGGATCGAAACGCGTGATGCGCTCAATCTCGTCGCCGAAAAACTCCACGCGCACGGCGTCCTCGGTGTAGGCGGGGCGCAGCTCGATGACATCGCCGCGCACGCGGAACTGCGCGCGCTCGAACGTGATGTCATTCCGCGTGTATTGGATGTCCACCAGCTTCGCCAGGAATTGCTCGCGGGTGAAATGCTGCCCGACCTGCACATGCACCAGCATCGCCTCGTAATCCTCCTTGCTGCCGATGCCGTAGATGCACGACACGCTCGCCACCACCACGACGTCGCGGCGCGCGAACAGGCTGCTCATCGCGGAGAGCCGCAGCCGTTCGATGTCGTCGTTCGTCGAGGAATCCTTCTCGATGAACGTGTCCGTGCGCGGGATGTAAGCCTCGGGCTGGTAAAAATCGAAGTAGCTGACGAAGTATTCGACGGCGTTGCGCGGGAAGAAACTTTTGAACTCCGCGTAAAGCTGGGCGGCGAGCGTCTTGTTGTGCGAGAGCACCAGCGTGGGGCGGTTCACCTTCGCGATGACGTTGGCGATGGTGAACGTCTTGCCCGAACCCGTGACGCCGAGGAGCGTCTGATGCTTCGCGCCCGCCTCGATGGCCGCGGCCAGTTTGGCGATGGCTTGCGGCTGATCGCCGGCGGGTGCGTAAGGTGAAACGAGTTCGAACATGCGCGGCCAAACTACGTGGCCGGCCGGTAAACGTCAAAATTCCGCCGCAGCGAGAAACCTCCGGGGCGGCGGCGGACCAGGACGGATCATGGGAATGCTCCCAAATGCAAATCCGCACCTCCAATTTTACCGAGCCATGATTCCCTCGCTGGCCGGGAGCCCCTGAAACTTCCGCTTTACTGATGGCGAGCCGCGTTTAGCATGACCACAGAACCGAAAGGAAATTCACCATGGACTTGCATCATCCCATCACCCGCGAGTTTCCCCGCCACCTGGAAACCATCAAACAGTTGAAAAACACGGACGATCAGTTCCGGAAGGCGTTCAAGGAGTATCACCGCCTGGATGACGCCGTGTATCGCATCGAGGAGGACATTGACTTCGCCACAGATCAGGAGCTGGAGGAGCTCAAGCTGGAGCGCGCCCGGCTCAAGGACTGGCTCTACCACGCCATTCTTAAATCCGCCCCGCAGGCCGCCCCCACCTCCGCAACGGACGCCGGCCTGCACCACCCCATCAATCACGAGCTGCCCGAACGTTCCGCCATCATCAAACGGCTCAAGGGCACCAATCATCAGTTCCGCAAAGCCTACGACGAATACCACCACCTCGACGACGCCATCTACCGCATCGAGGAGGAAATCGATTCCGCCAACGACCAGGAGCTGGAGGATCTGAAGCTGCGGCGCGCGCGGTTGAAAGACTGGCTTTACCACGCCATCAACCACGCGGAGCCCGCGGCCAAATAACGGGCCGCGGAAGTGCGGCCGGAGGGCTGGCAACGGTGGTTTTAACCCGGCGGATCCGCGTTTCCCCCCGGTCCATCCACAGTGAAGTTTTTGCGGCTCCAAAAGCAACAGCCGGCAGAGGTGGCTCTGCCGGCTGTGTTGTTCCCCACTTAAATCCGTTTCGATTTATTCCACGAACTTGATGGCGCGGTTTTTCTCGGCGCGCTTGCGCTTGTTTTCGTCCAGCTCCTTTTTGCGCAGGCGCAGGTTTTTCGGCGTGGCTTCCACGTATTCGTCCACGTCGATGTATTCGAGCGCGCGTTCCAGGCTCAGCTTCAGCGGCGGCGCCAGCTGGATGCCCTTGCCGTCGCCCTGCGAACGCATGTTGGTAAGCTTCTTTTCCTTCACCGGATTGACCGGGATGTCGTTCTCGCGCGCGTTTTCACCCACAATCATGCCGACGTAAACACTGTCGCCGGGCTCAACCATCAACCGGCCGCGTTCCTGGATCATGTTCAGCGCATAGCTGGTGGCTTCGCCGGCATCCATCGAAACCAGCGAGCCGTTTTTGCGCGCGGCGATCTCGCCCCGGTCAGGCCCATATTCATGGAACAGATGGCTCATCACGCCCATGCCCTTGGTCTGGTTGACCAGGTCCGTCTCGAAGCCGATGAGGCCGCGCATCGGAATCAGCGCCTCGATGGTCACCTGGTCGCCGTGGTGGTTCATGTTCGTAATCTGCGCCTTGCGGAAGGCCAGGTTTTCCATGATCGCGCCCATGTTTTCCTGCGGCACTTCCACAAACAACTTCTCGATGGGTTCGAGCAGTTCACCGGCTTCATTCTTCTTCCAGAGCACTTCGGGGCGCGAAACGAGCACTTCGTAACCTTCGCGGCGCATTTGCTCGACCAGAATGGCGATCTGCATTTCACCGCGGCCGCTGACCGCAAAAATCTTGGGGTCGCTGGTCTGCGCGATGCGCAGGGCGACGTTCGTGCGCGTCTCCTTTACCAGCCGGTCCCAGATGTGGCGCGCGGTGACGAGCTTGCCGTCCTGGCCGGCGAGCGGACCGTCGTTCACGGCGAACTCCATCTGGATCGTCGGCGGATCAATCGGGATGTAAGGCAGCGCCGGGCGCTCCTCGCTGTCACACAGCGTTTCCCCGATGAACACGTCCTCGAAGCCGGTCACGCCCACGATGTCGCCGGCGTGCGCCTCCTGAATCTCGATGCGCTTCATGCCCTCGAAGTGGTAGAGCATGGTCACTTTGTTCTTGGTGATCCGGCCATCGCCGTGCCGGCAAACCGCCGCGTCGCCGACCTTGATTTTGCCTTCGACAATTTTGCCGAACGCGATACGGCCGAGGTAGTCGGAGTAATCGAGATTCGCGACGAGGATCTGGAAGCCATCGCCGGCCTTGGCGCGCGGCGGCGGGATTTGCTTCACAATGGCCTCGAACAACGGCTCCATCGTGCCGCTGCTGTGTTCCAGCTCGGTCTTCGCGAAACCCTGCTTGGCCGAGCAATAAATGAACGGGAAATCGAGCTGTTCATCGGTGGCATTGAGCGAGATGAACAGTTCAAAGACCTGGTCGAGCACCTTCTTCGGATTGGCGTTCTCGCGGTCGATCTTGTTGATGACGACGATGGGCTTGGCGCCGGCCTCGAGCGCCTTGCGAAGCACAAAGCGCGTCTGTGCCTGCGGGCCTTCGGCGGAATCCACAACGAGCAGCACCCCGTCAATCATGTTCATGATGCGCTCAACCTCGCCGCCGAAATCGGCGTGGCCGGGAGTGTCCACAATGTTGATGTGGTAGTTGTGATATTTGAACGCCGCGTTTTTCGCCCGGATGGTGATGCCCTTTTCCTTTTCCAGGTCCATCGAGTCCATGAGACGTTCGACCTGTGTTTCGGCCTGGTTGGCGCGGAAGGTGCCGGATTGCTTGAGCAGGCAATCGACGAGCGTGGTCTTGCCGTGGTCAACGTGCGCGATGATCGCGATGTTTCGGATGTGCTCCATATCGTAAATGACCGGCTCGCTCACGGCGCAAAAAATAACCGACGCATCAATCCGATGCGACCGGGAAACGCTGGCGGAACACCAGCGGCTTGCGGAGGGCGACTAGCCGGGCCGCGTAGTGTGGCCATAAAAGGCCAAAGGTCAAGCCGGGGAAAGAGTGATTTCCAGCCCCTTTCCGGCCGGTTTCACCACAGCGCACGGCTATTTTGCGGTGGGTTGCGGTGGCGCCACCTCCGTCGCTTGATAATCGACGTTCTTCGCCTGCCGGACCCACGCCGCGTCCCCGTAAACCCCGGCTTGGCCGGCATCAAAGGGGTGAAAACCCAATTTGAGCGCAGGCGAGTTGGACTCCAGCTGGAAATTATTGTGCGCTGCATCCACGAACAGCGGATCGGCAATCAGCGTGCCCGCTTCACGGCCCTGCCCCGCCCACGCCGGCAGGCTCGTCGCGCTGTTGGTTGCGGGCGGTGGCACCGGTGTATGCTGCCAATCGGCGAGTGACTGGCCAAAAAAGGTCACCGGCGCACCGGACGCGTTCCAGTAGCAGTTGCTGCGGGTCAACTGGCGGTTCGCCGCCCAGGGACCGGCCAGTGCGGGGCTGTTGTTCGTCCAGTAAACGATGTTGTGTTCGAAGGTGAACGAAAGGTGGTCTTCGACGCGGGTAACCTGCAACTGATGCTCCGCGCTGTCGGCCAGGATGTTGTTCCGCAAAATATTTTCCCGGCCGTAATGCTGGTGAAAACTGCCGGTCTTCGTGTCATAAACCAGGTTGTCTTCAAAGAGAATGCCTGAGCTGCCTTCGTCGGTGTAAAGCCCCCAGCCCCCGTAGGAAAACGAATGGATGTCGTGGAAGACATTGTTCCGCACAACCGTGCCCGCGGACGGACCGAGCGTGTAAATCCCGCCCATGTCGCTCAACAGCCCCTGGCCGAGGTGGTGAACGTGGTTGAAGGCAATCAGATTTCGTTTGCAGTTGCTCTCCGCATAACCCCAGCGCCAGCCCACGCTGATGCCGGTGTAAAACAAATCCGCGATTTCGTTGTGCGTAATCTGATTGTCCGGGCTGAAGCCAATCCACACGCCCACGGCGCACGGGAAAATGGCGCCGCCGTGCCGGATGATGTTGTTGTCCACGATGACCCGGCGCGTTTCGTCGGCGGGCACTCGCGGCAGATTCATCTCGCCAATGCGCACCCCGCCGGCACCGAAATCGTGAAGGTAACAGTGGCGGAGCACATCATCTTCGCAGCCACGACGAAACCAGATTGCGTAGGTGCCAATGTGACCGAGTTCACAGTTCTCAAACGCCACGTGCCGCGCGCCATCCGCCATGACAACCGCGTCAATCGTCGCCGCCGCCTGGGCGGGTTCAAAACCGCCACGAGGCGTAAGCCACTGGGCGTGTTGAAAGGCAAGCCCCTTGAACGTGATATGTTCGACGAACTGCCCGGCCGCCGGATCGCCACGCAACACGATGAATTTTTCGCATACGGGCGCCACCACCTCCGCCTTGGTCATGTCTTCGCCGGGACGCGGTTTGTAGAACAGCATCCCATCGCGGCGCAGAAACCATTCGCCCGGCGCGTCGAGAAAGCGGAAGGCATTTTCGAGAACGAAATGCGAATCCTTTTTCCACGGGTTCCATGACTTCATGCGCTCGCCACTCGTGCTGAGCGAGTGATTCGTCACGTCGAGACCGTCGATGAACCGGCGGGTGTTGTCCCAATTATGATAAACCACCAGGTTCACGTCTTTGAGGTCTTCCGGCTCCAGACCGGCAAGCGCCCTGAAATCGTTGGGCCGGAGTTGCGCAATCTGGCAGGCCTGCGCTCCGGAATGCCCGGGCGCATTTGTCAGCGTTTCCTCGCGAACGTCGGCCAAGTAATACCAGAATTGATTCGGCGTGCGGGCGCGGGTGGCGCGATGGCCATTGATCCAGAGCTGCTCAAAATACCATTTGCCCTCGGCGACGCCCGGCACGCGCGTTTGCCAGAGGCCATTCTCTCCCCGACGCCAATCGGCAATAATTCGCCCGCCACTAAAGACCGGCTGCGCACCAGGCGCGGCTTCGTAAGTAATCGGCGCGGCCGCCGTCCCGCTGTCGGCAGGCGTCAATTCAAGCGGCTCCGTCATCGAAAAGCGTCCGCCCGCGACGAGCACCTGGACGGGTTCATTGGTCTTTCCTTGTTCCTTGAGTTTACGAATCGCGTCTCGGGCGCCGGTTAGGGTGGCCAGCGGGCCATCGTTATGGGCGGCATTCGGGCGGGATAATTTCCCCGACCAGGCATCATTGCCATCCGGCGCTAAATGGAGGTCCAGAGCCGGTGTGCTTGAAACGAAGGCAGCCACCGAAGCGGCCACAATCCACCCAGGCAGCGCAATTTTCACAACAACCTCATAGTTCAGCCTTTCCCGGCAGGCAACGAATAAGCAGCGCCGCTCCGTCCCCTCCTGCATTGCTTCAACTGCCGTTCATCGTTAAAACTCTGCCCATGTCTGACGCCAAGAGCACAGATTCCGCAACAGCCGCACCGGCGGCGCCCTCGGACTTTATCCGCGACATTGTCGCGCAGCACGTGGCCGAGGGGAAATATCCGCACATTCACACCCGCTTTCCCCCCGAGCCAAATGGTTACCTCCATATCGGACACGCCAAGAGCATCTGCCTGAATTTCGGCATCGCCCTCGAGTTCGGCGGCATCTGCAACCTCCGCATGGACGACACCAATCCCACCAAGGAGGACATCGAATACGTGGAATCCATCGAGGAGGATCTGGAATGGCTCATCGGTGGGTGGGCCACGGACAAATACGGCTTGAAACCGAAGGGCAAACTTCCGGAGTCGCAAACCGTCAACGGCAAGTCCGACTTCCATCTGCCTGCTGTCGTCGGCAAAACGCATGAAGACCGCACGCTGGAGCCGTTCTACGCCTCGGACTACTTCGACCAGATCTACGAATACGCCGTTTCGCTCATCAAGAAGGGCAAGGCCTATGTTTGTGACCTGTCGCCCGCTGACACGGATGCCTATCGCGGCGCGCCGGACAAGCCGGGCAAAGAATCGCCGTGGCGCAATCGCAGCATCGAGGAGAATCTTGACCTGTTCACGCGCATGAAGAAAGGCGAGTTCCCCGATGGCGCCCGCACGCTCCGCGCGAAGATCGACATGGCGGCGCCCAATGTGTGGCTGCGTGATCCCCTGCTCTACCGCATCCGGCACGCCTCGCATCATCACACCGGCGACAAGTGGTGCATCTATCCGATGTATGACTTCGCGCACTGCCTGAGCGATTACATCGAGGAAATCACCCACAGCATTTGCACGCTGGAGTTCGAGGTGCATCGCCCGCTTTACGACTGGATTCTGGAGAATCTCGAACTCCCGCGTCCACTGCCGAAGCAATACGAGTTCGCCAAGCTCATCCCGACTTACATGATCGTCTCGAAGCGGAAGCTCATCCAGCTCGTGAACGAGAAGGTTGTCAGCGGCTGGAGCGACCCGCGCCTGCCCACGATCAGCGGCATGCGCCGCCGCGGCATCACGCCGGAGGCGTTGCGCAACTTCGCGATCGGCGTCGGCGTGACGAAATACGTCAGCACAACGGACATCGCCGTCTTCGAGCACGCCATCCGCGAGGATCTGAACAAGCGCGCCCAGCGCCGCCTGGCCGTGTTGCGCCCGATCAAGGTGGTCCTCACCAACTATCCTGAGGGCAAAGTCGAAGAGCTCGAAGCCGTCAACAATCCCGAGGACGAGAGCGCAGGCAAGCGGAAGATTTCGTTCAGCCGCGAGCTTTACATTGAGCGCGACGACTTCGCCGAAGTGCCGCCACCGAAATTCTTCCGCCTGAAGCCCGGTGGCGAAGTGCGGCTGAAATACGCCTATATCATCAAGTGCGAGGAAGTCATCAAGGATGAGGACGGCTGCGTGCTCGAACTCCGCTGCACCGCGGATCTCGACAGCAAGACCGGTGGCACGACGGCGGGCCGCAAGGTCAAGGGCACCATCCACTGGGTCAGTGCCGCACACGCGATTGACGCCGAGGTGCGCCTCTACGACCGCCTCTTCACCGAGCCGGAGCCGGACAAGGACGGCCGCGATTTCAAGACCGCGCTGAACCCGAAGAGCCTGGAAGTAGTGACGGCCAAACTGGAACCGTCGTTGAAAGACGCGAAGCCCGAACTGCGTTATCAGTTCGAACGTCTCGCCTACTTCTGTCTGGATCAGGACAGCGCGCCCGGCAAGCCCGTGTTCAATCGCACCATCACGCTGAAGGACACGTGGGCGAAGGAAGCGCAGAAGGGATAGCCATGACGACCAACCTGCTCCGCACCTGTGGTATTGCTCTGCTGCTGGTTGCTGGATGCAGTCGCCAGCAAGACCTGTCGGAAGGCGGAAAGAAGACGCTCGCCGAAGGGCGGCAGGGCTTCGCAACCCATCTGGTTCGCCGCGAGAAGACGCGCGCGTCAGTTCCCCTGCCACCGCCGAATCTTTTCCGGCTCGCGTATTATCCCTCTCCGATCGGCGCGATGCCCGCCTACCTCAGCCCCCCGCCACGAGACGGACGAAAACATCCGGCGATCATCTGGATTTTTGGCGGTTTCGACAACAGCATCAACGAGACCGCGTGGGAGCCCGGCCCGCGCGAGAATGACCAGTCGGCCAGTGCCTTTCGCGAGGCGGGCATCATCACGATGTTTCCTTCGCTCCGCGGCGGCAACCTGAATCCGGGCTGGCTGGAGGGCCTGTATGGCGAGGCGGACGACATTCTCGCCGCCGCCGCATTCCTGCGGCACCAGCCGGGCGTGGATCCGGACCGGATTTATCTCGGCGGCCACAGCACGGGCGGCACGCTGGCCCTGCTGGTCGCCGAGCACACCAATGTGTTCCGCGCCGTGTTCGCGTTTGGCGCCGTCAGCGATGTCCGCGGCTACGGGCCGGACCATTTGCCGTTCGACCTTGCCAGCCGCCAGGAAACGGATTTGCGCGCACCGGTGAAATGGTTGAACGCGATTCACACACCCACCTTTGTGTTGGAGGGTGCGGAGCGCGACAGCAACATTGGCGAACTCCGCACCATGGCCCGCGCCAACCGGAATCCGCTGGTTCATTTCCATCCGATCAAAGGCGCGGACCACTTCAGCGTGCTGCAACCGGTCACCCGGCTGATTGCGGCGAAGATTCTTGCTGACGATGGTCCCGCGGCGAACCTCACCTTTACCGACGCGGAACTGGCGGACGCCATGCGGCGGTAACGACGCCAGGCCCAAAGACTTCCCCCGCATCGGTGGAGATCGGCAAACGGGGCATTCACTTCCGCGTGCGAGCCAATCCCCGGCGCGCTGGCATTTCACACCGCCTGCGGTAGTTTGTTCCATGAAAGCTCCGCGCCATACGCTCGCCCTGGCCGTGCTGTTGAGTGGCTTTGCCGCCACTGCCGGACTACTGGACAATTTGAGGTCTGCCCTCCAGACCAACAACCCGGCGACGAACATCTCGCTGTCGTCCACCGCCCCCGCAGCCCTCACCCAGGACCAGATGATCGGTGGCTTGAAGGAGGCGCTCGGCAAGGGCGTCCAGCACGCCGTGGCGACGCTTGGCCATACCGACGGTTTCCTCACCAATCTGGATGTGAAAATCCCGCTGCCGGAAAAATTGCAGAAGGTGGAATCCGTGCTGCGCGCGGCGGGCCAGGGCCAGCTGGCGGATGACTTCGTCGGCTCGATGAATCACGCGGCGGAACAAGCCGTCCCCGTCGCCGCCGACGTCTTCGGTGAGGCCGTCCAGCAGATGACGATCAGCGACGCGAAAGCCATCCTCACCGGGCCTGCCGACGCCGCCACGCAGTATTTTCGCCGCACGACCCGGACGAACTTGCAGGCGAAGTTTTATCCCATTGTGCAAAGGGCGACCGATCAAGTGGGCGTGACGGCGCAATACAAGGCGATGATGGGCAAGTTCACCGCGCTCGACACGGTGAGCAGTTTCTTCGGCAGCAAAGCCGGCCCGCAGTTGAGCGCCGGCGACATTGACGCCTACGTCACCGACAAAGCGATGGATGGCCTGTTCAAGCGGGTGGCCGAGGAGGAAAAAAGCATCCGCACCAATCCGCTCGCCCGCACCACGGATCTGCTGCAAACGGTGTTTGGCGCGGACGCGAAACCGTAGCGTGCCCGCCCTGCGTTGACGAACAGCGTCACGTTGCAATTTGCAACGCCCGGTCGCGAATTGTCCGACGCGCCGAGTCTCCCACGGACCGCCGCGCCTCCATCACTCAAATTCACAAAAGGTTCGTGCTGCTTCATTTGCGCCGGTCGGGACATCTTTTTTCCTCGGGCCGAAACCGGCTGGCACGTCAGCCGCTTGGAACCTGGCTGGACACGAAAGGGATCAAACTATGAAAAAAACACTTCTCCTCACCATGACGGCGGCGCTGGCTTGCGTAACGGTTCGTGCGCAAGAAAACACCACCGCCACCACCAATGCGCCGGCCAATGCGGCGCCGGAAACAACGTCCACAACGACGAATCCGGCCACGGCAGAGAGCATGAGCATGACCCACAGCTCCACCACGCCGCAGCCCATGAACGGTGCGATTGATTTGGATCATCGCTTCGAAGCCGGCCTGGTGATCGGCGAACCGACGGGCGCCTCGGTGAAATACTGGTTCAACAACACCCTGGCCATCGACGGTGCGTTCGGCTGGTCGTTTCACCACGACACCGACTTCACGATTCAAAGCGACGTGCTCTGGCACAAGTATGACATCTTCCATGTCTCCCAGGGTGCGTTGCCGCTTTACTTCGGCGTCGGCGGCCGCGTGAAGTTTCGCGACAATCAGGACGACGAGGCCGGCATTCGCGTTCCGGTCGGGGTAACCTACCTGTTCCCCGACATTCCCGTGAGCCTCTTTGCGGAAGTGGCGCCGGTGCTGGACGTCACGCCATCGGTGCGCGGCGGTTTCACTGCGGGCATCGGCGCGCGCTATCGGTTTTAGTTCCTCCGAACAAACACAAACACGGCCGGCCCGTCATCCACGGGCCGGCCCTTTTTGTTTTGTCGGGATCAGGAGGACGGTGTGGCGCCAGTTTATTTGGGCGGCGCCACGGAGGCATCGCCACCCAGTTCGTCAAAAACCACCGCGGCAAACGTGCGTTGGGCCGCCTTGATTTCCGCGCGAAACAGTCGGGCGTGATGGGCTCCCCAGCGTGTGAACTGCCGCCGCTCGCCCCGGTATTCGAGCACGTTCGCAAACAACACCGCGCCGTCCGCCACGCGCACCACTTCGAGCTGGAGTTTCAGATCCACCGCCATGACCGGATTTAACGAGCGTTCGGTCGCGAATCCCTGATCCACGGCGCGGAGGATGAGCACGCTGTCGATCCCCGATCCGGCGAGGGCGCGAAAGTTCCCCTGGGCCAAATCCGCCTGGCTCAGCCGCGTCAGCACCGCCCCCGGAACCGCCACCACGTTCGTCGCCGGCGCGACCCGCGCGATCTCCAGGAGCTGCGCCCCGATTCCCGGTTCGACCGGATTGTCCACCAGCGCCTGTTGCACCTCCTTTTGAGCGCGTTTCAAATCGGCCTCGGGCACCCCGGTCAAAAGGCCGCCCACCACGCCGGCCGCAACCGCCAGCACCGCGCTGAAGGCCACGCCTTCGAGCTTTTCGCCGGCGCTCGCATCCTCGTCCTCCACCGCCGATTTGGCCAGCACGGCAAAACTGCCCGCGCCAATCTCCCCCATGGCTTCGCCCACATCGTCCGGCCGCGTGAACTGGAACTGCGCCGCGGCGTCCGCCGACAGGACACCCATGACGCCAAATTGCGACTGCACGGCGGGCGGCACGGGTCCGGGTTCATTGACGATGCGCGCGAAATGATTCTCCGTGGTGTAACACCCCGTGAGCATCACACTCAGCCCCAGGGCCACGACCTGCCGCACTCGTGGTTTCATGGCCGCAGCCTGTCTGGAACGTGCGCAAAACGGAAGCCTGTTTCCCGTCGGCGGACAATGGCCAACGCGCACGACGAACGCCCGGCGGGCCACGGTTGTCTTTCGCCAAGGGCTTTGGTAAACCACGGCCACGCCTATGGAAAACACCTACACCGTGCGCGGCACCGATGGCCGGGAATACGGCCCCGTCACCTTGTCCCAGGTGGTCGCCTGGATTCGGGAAGGACGCCTCAACGGCCAGAGCGAACTCCGGCGCAGTGACCTGACCGCCTGGGCACGGGCGACGGATTTCAGCGAGCTGCAGGCGTTCTTTGCGTCCGCCGCGCCTCAACCCATCGCACCGCCTGCAAGCGCCGGCGGCGTGCCGGCCGCCACGGCGTCCCAGTTGAAATCGGGCGCCTCGTGGTTCTACTGGATTGCCGGTTTGTCACTGGTCAACTCGATCGCCGCCACCTGGGGCAGCGACTGGCGGTTCATTGTCGGCCTGGGTGTGACGCAGATCGTGGACGCGGTGGGCGCCGAAATTGCCAATGGCGGCCGGTTCGTCGCGCTGGCCCTGGACCTGATGGTGGCCGGAGTGTTTGTGTTGTTCGGCGTTTTCGCGCACAAACGACACCTCTGGGCCTTCATCGTGGGCATGATCCTTTTCGGCCTGGACGGTTTGGTTTTTCTGCTGGGGCGGGACTGGATTGGCGTGGGCTTCCACGTGTTCGTGCTCTTCTGCCTCTTTCGCGGCTGCCAAGCCTGCCGCGCGCTGGCCGAAACTCGCGCATGAACGGCCAGTGGCTTTCGGGCGGTTCGTAAAGGCGGAAACGGGCTTACGCGCGGGGCACGCAGCGCCTCACGCCAGCACGTTCAGCGTGTCCCCGACCATGGCCCAACCGTGCCTGCCGAAGCCGAAGGAAGACCGCCCGCCCCGGATCAGGACCGGCACGGAAATACTTTCCCCAGTAACGCGGACTGGGCCTCACCCGGTTTGATGGACACCTTGGAGGGGCGGTGCGCATAGGTGTTTTAGTTTAGTTGCAGTTCAAAGTCCACCGGGCTCTGGTAACCGAGGGCGCTGTGGCGCCGTTCCCGGTTGTAATACCGTTCCGCG
>DASTWL010000032.1 GCA_035765895.1 Verrucomicrobiia bacterium
TCCAGCCAGATTTCCCGCCAATACGGATAGATGGCCCGCGGACAAAACATCCGGCAGTAACTATAACGGGACTGGCAGATGACGTTGTCCAGAATGATGGCCTCATTTTTTATCCGGGTCATTTTGCCCGTGCGCTCATCCAGGATCTGCCCTACGCGGCGCAGCACCCGGTAAGTGCCCCCGCAGTAGGGCACCATCTCGGCATCAAAATAGAGGCCACGATTTTTGTTGGCGATGTTCAGGGTCTTGAGGATTTCCTCATGTGATTTGACCCGCACCAGTTCCCCGGGTTGCAAATGGAGCGGGGTTGCCAGCGTCGGCGTCGATTCATTCACGGGAATGGTCCCGGTGTGCCGGGGAAAACGAGTCCCGCGCCACAAGGGGTGAAACGTGTCGTAGAACCACCGCAATGGACGTCCCAACCCCAGCCTGGCGTTGCTCAAACGATAGTAAGTGGCATAAACTCCGCCCTTCACCATTTGCCATAAACCCACATTGCCCGACCATAAGTCTTCCAAGTATTGCCGCGCATCCCACCATTTGAGGTCCGTGGTGGCATACGGCAGTTGCGTCGCCTGACAGACGTAAGCCGGATCGTGCGGATCTTGCGGACCGGGCGCGCGGGTGCCCGCCAGCACATCCTGCTCGGTGCAACCGGCCGTTCCGCTCGCGGTAAGGGGCGCCGCCTGCGGCTGGGCGGGGGCGGCAGCCGGTTGTCCGGGGCCATCCACCCGTTTCAGCCAGGCCTCCTTCCAGAAGATCAAACACCCCGCCTGACACCCGCCGTATTCCGTCCCGCTGCACCGCGTCTCCAGATGCACCGCATCCGCCATGCGCCGGCCCCGCACCGGAAACACGGTGTCGCAGGTCTTGTGGGCTCGTTTAAACACCCGGAACCGCTGGCCGCAATGGCGGAACATCTGCGGCATGAAAGGCAGGCCATCCAATCGGCCCTGCTGGTCCAACGTCCGGAGAATTTCCTCCTTGCTGCGGACTTCAACCATTTCCCCCACGCGTAACTTTGGCATCATAGACATTCATTTGCCGCTCATTGGTCATGGCGGGCTCCAGTTGAACTTTGGGAGTCATCCCCGGCTCCGTTGCCTTCCGCTTTCGATGCAGGCCCAGACGATCGCGAACCGGCCCGGTTACGGCGAGAAACCAGCGCCACCCCGGCACGCACAAGACGGCAGAGCTGCACAAAAGTTGTTGCCAGAGTGAAAGCCGGGCATGCCGAATCGCCTTGAAATACTCCCAGTCACACAAAACCCAATGGGGCAGGAGAATGGCGCTTTTCCCCTTCCGCGGATCCGTCCACGCATAAAGATCTCGCCGCTTGGGGTGCTTGGGAATGGCGGAACCAGCGTGACGCCTTTGCTGATACAAAATCTCGGACATTTCGATCAGCCGGCCACGCATCGCCAGCTCAGCCAGCAAAACATGGTCACTCTCGATCCAGCCCATCAATCGGGTTTGGCGCAGCGCCTCCGCCTTGATCAGACCCCAAAGCGGGTTGGCATAGCACCGGAAAAAGATGAGTGAGGCCAGCCGGCCGCTGGGGGTCGTCAGCGTGGCATCGACTGTGTCCGCGGAAACCGCCTTGACGTTGCCAACGTCGTCAATGATTTCGGCCTTCGAAAAAACCAGCACCGTGTCGGCGGGGCTGTCGGCGAAGGTTTCCAGGCAACGCCGCAGCAGGCTTGGATAAAGGACATCATCGTGGGAAGCCCACTTGAAGAATTCGCCGCGCGCGAGTTCGAAAACCCGGTTGTAATTCCCGCGCGCACCAATGTTATGCTCGTTGCGGTAATAGCGGATCCGCGCATCCCGGGCCGCATACTCCCGGCAGATGTCCGGCGTCGCATCCGTGGATGCATTGTCCGAAATAATCAGCTCAAAGTCGGGGTAATCCTGGCCGAGGATGGAATCCAAGGCCGATCGCAAATACCGCTCGCCGTTGTAAACCGGCAAGCCGACGCTGACCCGAGGAATGTGTGCCGACATAAGACGCGCCTTTATGTTTCCGGTGGTTGACCTTTTCCGCGTTGAAACATTTCCCTGACCAAATCCACGAAGAAGGCTTTCTGCCCCATCACCCACAACAGCATCCCCGCATCAACCGCCAGCACGAGCCCCAGCCCGCACAGCAAACGGAGCACCGGTGACCATGCCTGCCCCAGCAGGAGGTTGAAACCCAACCCGGCCGCCGCCGCGCACAGACCGGACAAGGCCGCCGGTCCGAGTGACTTTAAGATGTCCATGAAGCGAATGCCGGTCCCCCGGATCGCCCAAAGGATGACCGGCACGATCAAAACCGTCATCACCACCGAATAGGCCAGGGCCACGCCCTTGGGGCCGTAATGCAACCCGCCCAAAATGCCCAGAATGACCGCGGGCGCGATCAGCAGGGAGATGTTGAAGCTGCGCACCACCCGGCCGGTGGAAATCAAAAACCACCCGAACGGATTGATCATGCCAAAGGCGAGCACGGTGGGGCCCAGCAACCGGAAAATGGGCACCGCGCCGTCCCACTGCGCCCCCAGCGCAATATGAATCATCTCCGGTGCAAACAGAACACAGCCGAGGGTAACCGGAATGCAGAGTGACACCACGGTGGCATAAACCTTCAGAAAGGAGGTCCGCAAACGCGCGGGCTCGGATTGCAACCGGGAGAAGACCGGAAACGCCACGGTGTTGACGGCATTGTGCAACTGGGTGGTGGGCAGGTTGACCAGGGAATAGGCGCGGCCGTAGAGTCCCAGCGCGTCCGCTCCCCAAAAGCGTCCCAACAACACCTTCTCCAGGTTGTAACCCAGATACACCACCACATTGTTCAACGTCAGGATGCCGCCAAAATGCAGCGCCGAGCGCAGCCCGAAGCCCCGCCGGGGCCGGCCGGGCAGCCACCGGACGGAAAGCCACAAACCCGCCACGTTGACGAGCGGGGCGGCCACCATGCTCCCCACCAGCGCCCAGTAGCCGCACCCATAGGCGGCCATGGCAATGCCGGTCAATGAACCCGCCACCAGCGAGGCGATTTGCACCTTGGCCAGGGCGAGAAACCGCATCTCCCGCACCAGCAAGGCCGAGTGTTGCACGCCCAGGCCGCCCAGCAAAAACGTCGAGGCCACCACCAGGGTCATCCAGAACAGCCGCGGCTCGTGGTTGAAGGCGGCCAGCAAGGGCGCCAGAAGGGCCACCATCAAGGCCAGCAGGGTGCCCAACGCCACATTGATCCAGAACAGCGTCGACGTTTGCTCGTGCGTGACGGTATCGCTTTGAATGGTGGCCATGCTCAGACCGATGTCCCCAAACAAACCAACGATGCCGGTCCACGCCACGATCATCCCCTGCAAACCGAAATCCGCCGGGGTGAGCAGCCGGGCCATGACCATGGTGGTGGCCGTCGTGAGCACGAACTTGAATCCCTGGGAAACCAGGGTGACCGCGCCGCCGCGCACGGATTTGCGCTTGATCTGCTCGGCGTTCTGCCGGCCAAAAATCCGGCCCAAGCCGCCGGCCGGATTCGGTTCCGCCGCGACCGCCCCCGGTTGACTGATGGGAGCAGACTGATTCATCTCGTTTGACACTGTGTGTGTTGCCGATTCAGGTGAACAAAGCCGGCGGTTCTTTCACTTGCGAGGGGACGTTTCGAAGTGTTGCCGGCCTTCGCTGCACGGGCGCGATCGAATGTGCTCCCGGTAAAAGATCTGGGCCCGGCGATAGGCCGGAAAAAAGCGGAGCAGATTGAACCAGCGGGTGCAAACCAGCGCCACGCCGACCACAAAGTAATAAGGATTGAACCGGCGAGCCACATACCGGCCGCAGGCCCGGAGCTGCCGGAGTTGATCAATGACAAAGACGTTCCAGTAGATGACCGACCAGGGGGAATGTCCCCGGAATTTCCGGTAGAGCCCGGGATGCTTGTAAAACAGATAAAACTCGCTCTCCAGACATTTCACCCAGCGCGCCCGCCGCACGAAGGTGTCGCGACGGGGTGGATGTTCAATCTGCGCGGCGGGCGCATAAACGATCGCACCCTGCGGCATGACGCGCCACGCGAGGTCGGCGTCTTCGTTGTGAGCAAACGAAAACGATTCATCGAAGCCGCCCGCCTGTTCAAAGACAGTGCGGGCATACGCCGCGTTGCACGTGGGCACGGCCGAGTCCAGTCCCTCCATGTCCACCTGGTGCGTGAAGGGCGTAATCTGCTGCGGGTTCGTCGTCGTGCGTCCCTGCAGGACACAGGCGCCCGTGGTGGTGAACGCCTGCAGCAGGTTCTCCAGCCAGCCCGGCGTGGCGAGGCAGTCATCATCGGTGAACGCGATGTAGGGTGCCCGGGCCGCCCGCGCCCCGGCGTTGCGCGCCGCGCCCGGCCCCCGGTTGCGGGTTTCCAGCAAGGTCACATTGGGCTGGGCAACCTGCAGGCGGCGCACCAGGTCGCCGGTCCCGTCGGTGGACCCGTCACTCACCACCACCACTTCATAGTCCGCCGTCGGCAGCGTCTGACGCGCCAGTGATTCCAGCAACTGACGCAACGAGTCACGCCGGTTGAACGTGGGCACCACGACGGAAATGCGTGGCGCCGCCACGGCACTCTCCCGAACGGGTGGAGACGAAACCTTGGGAATGGTATCAACCATGGCCACCTCTTAACGAATGACCCGGCAGTTTACGGCTGGAACGGACTCATGCCGGACGCCAACGCGGCATCCGGCTCACCACGGCGTCATAGGCTTCGGCAAAGGCGGACAACCGGCAAATCCGGCACAACAGGAAATACACGGTGACACCGGCTGCCACCTGGACCACCAACCGCCCCAGTTCCCCGCCCAGCGGAATCAGTCCGGCCAGCCACACCGCCCCGCCCATGACCGTCGAAATGCCCAGATAGGGCGACAAGTCCAGAATTTGTTCCTTCCACGAGTAACCAAACAACCGGACCGAGTAATGGCAATTCAGCGCGCACGCGATGATCGAGACGACGATGTCGCCCAGAAGCAGGCCTTTGACGCCATAGCGGAACGTGACGGCAATGGCGGCCACCAGAATGACCTTCTTGATGACTTCGAGCCGCAGAAACAAATCCGACCGTCCCTGGGCGGACAGCGCGTTGAGGTGAATCAGGCTCAGCGGATAGAGGGCCCCGCCCACGCACAGCAACTGGATGTAAGGCACGCAGGCCTCCCACTTTGCCGTCAGCAACACCACCACCAGCGGGTGGGCGATCACGGCCAGCCCCGCCATCATCGGAAAGTTGATCAAGGCCAGTCCCTGGGCGGCCTTGCGCACGCCGCGTTTGAGCTGGCTCTTGTCCTGTTGCACCGCGGCGAACACCGGGAAGGAGACGCGCCCGACGATGCTGCACAGATTATCGACCGGCAGTTGCTGCATCTGTTTGGCGCGCGTAAACAATCCGAGCGCCGCCGGCGTGTAGATGCGGCCGATGACCAGCGAATAAATCTCGTTGAACGCGCTGTTCAGCAACCCCGAGGCGAACAACTTCGAACCGTAGGGCAGCAGCTCGCGCAAGGAGGTCATGCTGAACGCCGCCACCGGCCGCCAGTCGTGGTAAACCCACAGCAACACCACGCGGAGGGCATCGCCAAGCAACACCTGCGCCACCAGGCTCAACACCCCGCAACCGCGCATGGCCATGATGACGGCCACGATTCCGGAAATCACCGTGGAAAGCGCGCTCGCCTTCAACTGGGTTTTGAAATCAATCTCCTTGGTGAGGAGCATCGTCTGCACCAGCCCCAGCGAACCGATGAAAACGTCCAGCGCCATGAGCCGCGTGAGACTGGTGAGAATGGGCTGCCGGTAGAACTGGGCGACCCACGGCGCCGCCAGATAC
Source organism: Verrucomicrobiia bacterium (assembly GCA_035765895.1). NCBI lineage: Bacteria > Pseudomonadati > Verrucomicrobiota > Verrucomicrobiia > Verrucomicrobiia bacterium. Next base: position 5,858 of record DASTWL010000032.1, read on the forward strand.
AACGCCAGCGCCACCAGCGCGCCGAAGAGCACGTTCACGTAAAACACCGTGGACTCATCTTCGCGGGTGGTGTTTTGCTTCTGAATCAGCCCTTCCCCCAATCCGCAGTTCACGAACACGCCGGACACGGCGAGGAAAATGCCGAGCATGCCGATCAAACCAAACTCCGCCGGCATGAGCAGGCGCGCGAGAATGACCCCAATGGCGAAGCGGATCACCTGCACGGACAGGCGCTCCACCCCGCTCCAGACCACCGCATTGATGGCTTTGTGTTTGAGGCTCACGACGAACTAGCGGACTGATTTGGCGGCGTGCTCGGCGACGGAACATACGACCCGGGCGGGAACCCCATACGCGACCACCCCGGCCGGCACGTCCTTGGTCACGACGGCCCCCGCGCCCACGATCGACCCGGCACCGATGTGAATCCGGTCGAGAACGATGGCACCGATGCCCAGCCATGCCGCCGCGGCCACCGTCACCAAGCCGCCCAGGCGGGCACCGGGACCAATGTGAGCCCCGGCCTCAATGTGACATTCGTGATCCACGCTGGCGCACGTGTTGACAATGACGTTCTGGTCGAGGCACGCCCGTGGGCCGATCACGGCCCCCGCGGCGACGACAGCACCGGGCCCAACCCGGCTGTTGCCGGCCACCGTGGCCCGGGGATGGATTGCGGTTGCCAGGGAAAGACCTTTTGCCTCAACCACCGCCGCCAGCTGCAAGCGGGCCGCACAATCGCCAAAGCCAAATACGACATGCGTCACCCCTTGAGCCGCCGCCTGATCCAGATACTCCCGCCCGCCCAGCACCGGAATGCCTTCGACCAGCGTTCCGTGCCGGTCCCGCTTGAAATCATCGATCATGCCGGCGATGGCGACCTCCTTTTGCTGGCTCAGGATGTCGGCCACCACCAAGGCGTGACCGGATGATCCCCAAATGATGACGGTTTGATGAGCCACTAGAATGAACCACGCCGTAGCGTCGCGAGCGATTGATTGAGAGAAGGAGCCTCCGGCGCAGGGCAAATCACGCCACCGGCTGTTCGACGGGCCGCACCGCCTGGGTGCGGCGGGGCGTTCGCCGTCCCAAATGCCGGATCAGCTCGCAAATCTTCTCCACGTCCGCGAGCGCGAGGGAATCGTAGATCGGCAGCGTCAGAATCCGTTGGGCGATGCGCCGGGCCTGGGTCAGCGGCGCCGTCAGGGCCACATTGCGGTAACAGGGGAAATCGTTCACCAGCGGATAAAAATAGCGCCGCGTGAAAACATTGTATTGCTGCAATGCGGTGTAGAGCCCGTCGCGGCTCAGGCCGAATTCCGCCTCATCGATTTCGACGGGGAAATAGGCGTGATTGAACCGGACGTTGCCCGCCGGGAGGTGCGGCAGCCGCAGCCCCGGAACGTCCCTCAGGCAGGACCGGTAGAGCGCATCGATTTGCGCGCGCCGGCTGATGATGGCCTCCAGATACCGCAGCACCTGCAGGCCCATCAGCGCCTGAAACTCGTTCATCTTGGCGTTGGTGCCCGGCATGACCACCTCCAGCTCGTTCTCAAAGCCGAAATTCTTGAGGTAGTCGAACGGCTTTTTGAGGCCCGGATCGGTAAACATCAACATGCCCCCCTCCACCGAGTGGTAGAGCTTGGTGGCGTGGAAACTGAACATGCTCAGGTCACCATAGTGGCCGATGGATTTGCCGTCCACGGTCACGCCGAAGGCGTGGGCGGCATCATACAACAGCACCAGCCGATGCCGCCGGGCGATGTCCGCCAGTTCGGCCAGCCGGCAGGGATAGCCATAGACATGCACCGCCAGGATGGCCGTGGTCCAGGGCGTAATGGCCGCCTCCACCTGGGCCGGGTCGAGCGTGTAATGTTCCGGCTCGATGTCCACGAACACCGGCCGGATTTTGTTCCAGTAAAGCGCGTGCGTGGTGGCGACAAACGTGAAGGGCGTGGTGATGACTTCGCCGGACAACTGCAATCCTTGCAGGGCGATTTGCAGCGCGAGCGTGCCGTTGTTGAACAGGCACAGATTGTCGCTGCCCATCAACTCCGCCAGTTGCCGCTGGAACCGTTGCACCACGGGACCGTTGTTCGTGAGCCAGCGGGAATCCCAAATCTCCTGCAGGCCTTCCGTGAATTCGGCCAGCGGCGGCAGAAACGGACTCGTTACGTAAATGGGTTTTTCAAACGGCTTCAACATGGGGTGTGAGGGGTCAATCGCCGGATCCCGGCGGTGAGCGGTGTCCAGTCAGGACCGCACCATCCGGCCCAACTTGCGCCAGCCGCGCTTGGAAAAGGTCAGGGTGGCCAGCGCCGGCCGCACCATTTGTTTCGCCAGCGGTGACTTGCTGCCATGGTAGTAAAGTTGCGCCTCCCAGGGAACGCGGCCTGCGCCCACGTATTCCTGCAAGGCCTGGGCCGCCGCGGGAAAATCTCCGGCCTCGTAGGCCAGGCCCAGCACATGCAACGCCGACCTTGCCCTGGCCGCCCGTCGGGCTTCGGCTGAACCGCCGTATTTGGCCAGGTAGTAATCCAGCACGTCCTTGGCCGACAACGCGAACCGCAACGCCCGGGCCGGATTGCGGGATTGGGAGGCCGATTCCGGCAGGAAGCGGTGCGTGGCCAGGGACTCCGGCAGATACTTCACCTTGCCCCGCCGGGAAACTTCCAGCCAGCGCTGGGTGTCGCCCATTAGAAAACGGGCATCATAAAACTCCGGGCACTCCTGGCAGAGCGGCAACAGGACCGCACTCCGGAGGCAGACCGTCAGCGTCAGCACATTCCGTGACCCGGAGAGAATCTCGTTGTAGGCATCGGCATCATCCAGCCCCGGACGCGCCCCCAATGCGGACGGAATCAGCCGGCCCGAACTTTCATAAAGTGCGCGATAGTCGCTGTGCACCATCACGTAATCCGGGTTCGCCTCCAGAAAGGCGACCTGCCGCGCCAGCTTGTCTGGCGCATGCCAGTAATCATCCCCTTCACAGTAGGCGATGTATTTTCCCCGGCAGGCCAGTTCACAGCGCCGGCAATTCTCATGCGCCCCCACATTTTTGTCTCCCGTCAGCAACCGGACCACCTGCGGGTGCGTCCGCGCGTATTCGCGCACGATGTCGCGCGTGTTGTCGGGTGAACAATCCTCGCCCACGATCAACTCGACGGGAAACGACGTCTTCTGCTGGAGGACGCCTTCAATGGCCTCACGAATGTAAGGACCATGGTTGTAGGCCAGCATCACCACGCTCACCAGGGGCGGAGCGGTTACTGGGTCCGAGGGACAAATCATGGCTGGCGGCAGCGCGTTCAAAAGTGTCGGTGTCGTCAAGCCTTGGTTCCACTCGAACGGCCCGGGCCGGCGAACAAACCAAGAGTTCGAAAGACTAAGCTTGGGCTGGCAGCCCGTCAAACGTCAGCGGATTTGACGGACTCCCAGCGGAGGGTGTTCGGATTGAATTTTTTGACCACCCGGGCGGGTGCGCCCACGGCGACCGAATAGTCCGGGATCGAGGCTTTGACGACCGAGTTGGCGCCAATGACGCAGTGCCGGCCAATGGTCACGCCGGCCAGAACGACCGCGTTGTGCCCGAGCCAGGTGTGCGCCCCCACCGACACGGGCGCAATGCCGTCAATGCCTTGTTGCACGATCGGAATGTCCGGGTCGCGAAAGGCGTGGGAATGGTCCGAGATGAAAACATTGCGGCCCAGCAGGACGTATTCGCCCAGCACGATCTGGCGGGCGGCGGAAATTTGCGCCCCCATGCCAATCCCCGTATGCGAGTGAATGACGAGCTTGGGAGCCGCGTTGCCGTCGGCATCGCCCACGGTTTGCAGCCAGCAGTTCTCGTGAATCCGGACACCTTCGCCGAACACCATCTGGTGCAACCCGCGAAACCGGAACGGCGGGGAAATCCGTGAACTGCGCCCGAACTCCTTGAACTGTCCGGCCAGCAGCCAGGTGAAGAGCCGGGTGCGCAACCGATCCTGCAACTCGTAGGCCCGCTCAATGAAGCCAACACCCATAATGGAATTCTCTGCAAAAGGACCAACGAACGGAGCGCGGTCACTTCACTCATGAACCGGAGCGCGGCTGTCCCAGCCGCAGCACCCCCGATTGTCAGCGCTCCTCCTTGAAAAATGGGAACACCTTTGTGCCGGCCACCCGCTGCGGCTGAGGACAGCCGCGCTCCATCAGTTCAGAGGCGCAAAGCGTCAACGCGCTTCCGCAGTGGGGCCGGCGGGAGGCCGGTTCCACTACGGTCACTGCGGGATGATGCGGAGGTTCTGCGGCGGGCTGAGGTAGTTCAGGATGGCCACGCTTTGCAGGGACACATAGGCCTCGCGGCCGCGCACGATGAGCTGATGCGCACCGGCCGTCAGATTGAAGACCGCCGGCACGAATTCGTTGTTCCCGTCGGAGCCGCTCCCGCGCCAGCTGACGATGCGCTGCTCAAAGCCCGAGGTCAGCGGGATGTCCCAGATCATGGTCGGATCCACCGGCTGACCATCCACGTTCACAAAGAAGGAATTGTTCGCGTCGTTCGGCGCACTGACGACCGCCTGGATCACGTAATTGCCCGCGTTGGTGATGTAGAACGAGAAGACCGCCTGACCGCCCAGGGTCGGATCGACCGTTTGCACGGATTGCCCGATGGCGCCACCAGAAAGGGCGAACGGCGCCGTGACGGTGGCATCCGCTGCCTGGAAACTCAACCCGGCGGTCGGGGACGGCGGCGCGACCACGCCCACAGTCAGCGTGGAAGTTGCACTGGCCAGGCCATTGTTCACCGCCAGCTTCCAGACAAAGGTGCTGCCGGCCATGGCGGCCGTGTAATTGAAACTCACGCTGCCAACCGCGCCCACTCCGGTTTGGACCACTGTGTCGGCGCCGCCATTGACGGAATAACTCCATTGCCAGGTCAGCGGCAGACTGTTCGGATCCGAGGCCGTGGCCGAGTATTGCACCACGGAACCGGCGAAGACCTGCGGTCCGGCCGTGTTGGTGTTCACGTCCGCCCCGCTCTGCGTGATGGCGGAAACCACCGGCGGAAGCTGCAGGCCACCGCCGCCGCCGCCACCACCAACACCGGAAGTGGATGCCTCATAGGCGCCAATCGACCAACCGCCCACCGCAGGACGCGGATTGCCCGCAATGTCCTTGTCCAAGCCGGGCAGGACCGCGGCCAGCGCGGTCAGATTGGTGCCGGCGCCAATGGCCGGACTGTTGGTCTGCAAACGCAGGTCATTCAGGGTCGAACTCGCATTGGCCAGGCCGAGAGTGATGTTCAGGAACAAGGGATCGGCCACCACGCCGTTCTTTTCCCAGCCATACGCCTGCATGCTCGTAATGTTCCCCTCTCCCCACACCTTGGGCGCATAAAGATAATTGCCCGTGCCATTAAAGGACTTGTAAAGATTGTTGTTGATAAACCAATTCGTGACGCCCCACGTCCACGGAATGGTGCCGGTGTCGAATTTGGCCACGAAGTTGTTGCCGCTCCCCAACATCGCATCGTAAAAGATGTTATTGGCCATCCAGACCTTGCCAATGGGACGGCTGGGCGCGTTTTCGTTGCTGAGGGAAACATCGAAGGTGTAGCTGTCGTAAAAGGTGTTGTTGAAGACGCGGACGAGCTGATTATTGCTGCCGTCCAAGGGGCCGTCGCCAATCACGACGTTGCCGTTGGCCAGACCGGAGCCAATGAAAACGTTGTTGTAGATGTTACAGCTCGGCCCCTCCGTGATATACATCTGCGCCGTGCCGCCGCCCGAGCTCTTCGTGTAGTAGAATTTGTTGTTGTAAAAATTGTTGTGGGTCCCAAACGAGGCGCCGCTGTAATCCACCCGGAAGAAGATGCCATCGGTATGTGGCCAGCCACCGTAACCGGTCCAGTAATCCTGATTGAACTGGTAGTAATCGTAAAATTTGCAGTCGTGCACGGTGATGTAATCCGTAAACGTGCCGGTGGTGCGCACATTGATGTCCACGCACCACATGATGGAATCCGTGAACGAGCAGTTGGCCACCGTGATGTTCGTCAAGGTGGGACCGGCGGAGAAATTACAGCCCTGCGCCATCCGGGAAAAATTGCAGTTCGTCACCAGAATGTTCCCGTAGGTGGCTGCCATGTTGGGAAAGCAATCGATGCCCATGCCATCAATGGAACCGGCACTCATCGGCTTCTGGTTATACCAGTAACCCAGCATGGACAGGTCGCAGTCCTGCACGGTGATATTCAGCGCCGTGGCCGACAAATTCACGCCGGCCCCCCAGTTGGCGGCCACGGCCGCACCGGTGTCGGGGGGCAAGGTGGCCGAACCGCCCAGCTGCGTGATGACGAAATTGCGAATGACGATGTTGGACACCGCAGCCGAAGAGTAGAAGGCGTTGTGTCCCGGATTGCTGTTATTGTCCGTCAGGACAGCCTTGCCCGTGCCCCAGGCTCCCGCACTGTTGCCGTCAAAAGTGACCGGATTACCCAGCGTGCCGCTGGCATTGTTCAGAAGAATGCCCGTTGAATTGGCCGAGGTGAAGACATACCGGACCCCGCCTTTGAACAGAATCGTGTCATTGGGCTGGAGTTTTTGAGACAACGGATTCCCGGAGGCGGCAGGATCGCCCGGGCAGTGTTTCCATGCGGCACCGGTCGAAGTGCCGGCGTTGCTGTCTGAACCCGCGGCATAGTCCACATAATACGTCGTGGCTCCAGCCGTTAAGGCAAAGCAAGTTGTGGCGATGGCCGTGGTGAGAACCAACGGGAACAGCCTGGGGCAAATTTTCATAGCATTTTCCAAATAGACACGGGCGACGGACTCAGCATACCACGTCACCCGCGTTACAGGAAGCAAGCCACATGCCGAGCTGCCGCGGCACCTGCCGGACAGCCATTTGAAAGCTTGGAGCCTTTACGCATCAGGTTGGTTAGGCGCGACAATGATCGACACTTATTTTTTCATGAGCCGGACAAATGGTGGGCAAAAAGCTCGTCGCGCGCACGGAAAGAGACGCATTCTGCAACGTTGCCGAACATGCCAACTCACCCCCGCTGCACAATCATTTGCGGGCTGCCGGGCAGCCGATAATAAACCCACTTGTGGGCGCGGGAACACAAACGAACCACGGCATCCACCAGCCCGGAACGTTGTCTGGCGAGGCCGCTCAGTCTCAATTGGGTTCGGAGATAACTTAGATGCCGGCGGGCGACGCTCCGGGGCAGACGCGAGGCCCAGGGTTCAACCGTTTGCAATCCCGCAATGATCTCCATCGTGCGTTGCAGCGCCCCCACGTCGGAGGCCGTGGCGCTCAAGCTGTTTGCCGCGCCCCCGTGCCAGACCACCAGGGGCTCGGCCACGTAAGCCCATGGGCCCATCAGCGCGAGGCGCAGCGCGAGGTCGTAATCTTCCAGCAAACGAAATTTTTCATTGAAGAATCCCGTTCGCTCCAGCAATTCACGCCGCACCGCCAGCGTCTGATTGGAAAGGATGAAACGGGTGAGCAGCACTTCCGCCGGGTTGGCCCAGATGCCGCTCGGCTCGTGCGGGAGCAAACCGGCCGCGGCAAACGAAGTCCTTTCGGTGCCATCCGCATTCACCATGCGCGCATTGCAAATGCAGCACAACACGCCGTGGGGACGCAGTTGTTCGAGCAAGGCCACCTGGCACGCCAGCTTCTCCGGCAGCCAGGCATCGTCAGAATCCAAAAAGCTGATGATCTCGCCGTTCGCCTGCCGGATGCCCGCGTTGCGGGCACTGCTGGGTCCTCCGTTTTTCTGGCGCACCAGCCGGACGCGGTCGCCGTATTCCTGCAACTGGTCGGCCGTCGCGTCGGTTGACCCGTCGTCCACCACGATGATTTCCACCGGCCGGTAGGTTTGGGCCAGCACACTGTTGACCGCCCGTTGAATGGTGTGCTCCCGGTTGTAGGCGGGAATGATGACACTGACGAGCGGGCCCTGGTGAACCATTGGAACCGTTGAAATCATGAGGCGGTCAATTTTAAACGGGCAGGCTGGCAACCCACCCGCCGCGGCTCAACGACGGCACCGGCCGGCCGGCTCTCCACGTTTCTGCCGCACGGCGATGGCAGTGCCAATGCAAATCACCAACCAAGCGGACCACGTGGGTTCGGGCACGGCGATGGCCGGGCCGTTGCCGTCGGCCGCGATCTGCCACGTCCACGTGGCCGGGTCGCCGACATCCGGCTGGGACAGGATGGTGATGTCCAGGTTGCCATGCCACCCTTCCGAACCGAGCCCCAGGTAGTTGTCCGAGGTGTTTCCGTCGTAAGCCGGGAGGGTGCCGTTGAGCAAATCCGCGTAAGGTGAAAAAACCAACTGCAGGGAGGGTTCAGGCAGGAAGGTCGCGCTGGATGAGCCCTGCGAAAGGTATATCTTCGCGTTCGACTCATAAAAGTTGAACGTGTAGCTCAGCTGCCAGAGGCCGGAGGGAGAGTTAACCGCACCCGAAGGGATGCCGCTTCCACTCAGCGTCAGCGAGAATTTGTCGTTCGTGTCGGAGGCCCACAGCGCATCCTGCGCCTTCGCGCCATCTGCGACCATGAAGCAACAACCAGCCACAATGAAGGAGAGAAGGCTTGTATTCACAATTGTTAAGGGATGGCTCTTCTGAGGAGTGCCAGATACCGGAACTTGGCGGACAGTTGTTTTGCCCGTTCATAACCATGCGAGGGCTACGTTTCATTGCGTGTTTCGGGGACACTCAAGACAGGTTCCGTCGGTTGCGGTTGCGGTCTTGATTGAGTCTGCGCGGTTGCGCCCTTTGCTTCGGGCTCAACGGCTCCCGCGTCAATACGACGCTCAATCCTGCGCCGCCACATCGTTTTCAATCGCTGGGTGAGCTGCAATTTTGTCAGCAGCCACTTGGTCAGTTCAACGGTAAAAACGCGGCATTTTTGCAGGAGATTCAAAATCACGCCCGCGGGCGACCGGCGGAACACGCACCGGGAAACTTCCGCGTAACAGTCCGTGCCGAAGCGCTGCTTGTAACCGGCGTCACCCAGCCCAAAATCCACATATTCGACCCCGCTGCCGCAGTGATCACGAAAGGCCCGCAACAACAGAACCGTCCCGATTTCATAGCTGCGATAGGCCGGATCATAGCCCGTTGAGGCGAGATAGAGCGTGTGGTGATACTCGAAGCAGTGCCAGAACGCCCCCGGTTCATCCCGGATGAACAGCACGTAGCCCCGCAACTGGCCACGCCGGGCCTCATTCCGCATGCGCTGAATGCTTTCGTCTTTGAGCTGGAAGCCGACCCCAAGACCCCGTTGATAGGTCTTGCTGGCGACGCGTTCAGCCGCACTGGCAAAGGCCTCCACATCGGCCTCGCTCACATACTTCTTTATGGTCCACTGCCCGGCAAAATCGCGATCGAGCACCCCATCCAGCCGCTTCAGCCAGTAACGGTGCTTTTTACTGCGGGCCTTCAAAAACTCCTCCCAGTTCCCTGGCATGCGCATCCGCCAATGCTTGATCCCACTGGACAAATCACTCGAACGCAGGGCGCTGAAGGTCCGGTGCAGGAAGGACAACGGCACGGAGCCGACTTGGATTTGTTCGAATACGACCCGGTCAGGGGCCAGTTCGGCAAACACGCGGTGAAGGCATTGTGCGAATTGTTGCCAAATCTCAGGGGCACATCGGCCCATGAATCCGCCCTCGATCCATACAACCTGTCGGATGGGGATGCGAAACAAGGTGGCATACCCCAAGGAAACTGGCATGCTGGTCTGTTCCAGCCGGCCGGCCAGCAACGCAACGGGACGTCCATCTTCGAATCCGGCCAGCACACAGGGAGAGATGATCTCCGACCGGCTGCGCAGAATCATCGTAAAGAACTCGTAGTCCGCTCCCGGGTGCCATTGGACTTCCTCCCAGAACGGACGCAGTTGTTCCAATGCCTCCGGCGTGCTGATGATTTTAATTTCCATGTCGCCCATGCGTGCCCCGCTACTTGGTGGCGGTGGGGTTGACCATCTGTCCGTCCAAGGCGGCGTCCGCGCCGTCCGCCACTTCCGCCGCCGCCGGCTGGGTCGCGGACAGGCTGTCCGCCGACGCAACACAACACTCCTGGGCCAGGCTGGAAACGGCCGCCAACTGCATGAACCAGACCATATACATCTGGTCAAAATAGGTGATCCCAAACCAGTTGCTGACATGGACCATCAGCATGACCCCCAGCCCCCAGAGCAGGTATTCGTTTTCGGCCGGCTGGGACGCATTCACCCGGCTGGCGGCGAGCGCCCGGCCCAACTCCTGAAAGGCGCGCACCAGCAGCAGGATGAACAAAATCATGGCGCCCACTCCGGCCGTCAGGCCAAAGGCAATATATTGATTGGTGATGTCCGCCCCGCCGGTCGTATCCAGATCGTAAGGAAACCACCCGGCCGTTTGGGTGATGGGAATGCCCGACAGCCACCATTGGCTCAAGTGCTGCATGGAAACATCGATGAGATAGGAACGGTGCCAGCCGTCGCCTCCGGTAATGGATGCCAGCCGCGCGAAGATATACCAGACGGGCGCTTTCATCGTCACGTCGAGGAGTGCAATGACCCCGACAATGCCCCAGCGCACCAGCCGCATCCTGGTGCGGAAGCGCCACAGGGCCCAGCACGCCAGCCCGGTGGCCGCCGCCGAAGCCGCCCCGCCCGCATTGGCCGCCCAAGCGAGCAGCAGACAAAGCCCCGCGCCCAGCAACGCCCGCTTGCGCTCGTTGAACAGGCACGCCATGCCCACGTAGAGCGGGAGAAAAGTCGCCCCAAACATGCCCTGCGTATCTGGCTGGCGGAAGCTGCCGAAGCAGCGCGGCCGACCATTGCGCATCCAATGGCTGCCCCCCTCAATCCCCCCCATGAAGGCAAATGGATTGTGGTGGGTGAAGCTTTCAGTCAGCACGATCAAGGTATACGGCAGAAGCACGATGACGAACGCGCGCAGAAACCAGCGAAAGCCCTCGACGCTGTTGATCAGTCCGCGAAAGGCGAAGTAACACAGAAAGGCATCGACCGCGATGCCGATTTGATAGGCGACTCCCTTGCTTGAACGAAGCAGGAAGACCACCGTCGTAAAAACATAAAGCCAGAGCAGCGCCTTATCGATCCGGTTGAGTTGCCGGAAGGAAAACTCGCCACGTGACACAACCCGGAGGAAGGCGGCCAGCTCCAGAAAACGGTGCGGGAACATGTTGAACCCGCCTACGTGAATTGCCTGGCCTTCGGTCAGATAAATCACCCCCGCCATCATCCCCAGCAGGGCCCACTGGCGTGGCGCCACCCACACCACAAACAGCAAAACCAAAAGGAGCGCAGCACCGACCGGATTCATGATGCCTGCCCTCTCTCCAGGTTGAGCCCCATGCGCCCGTGCAAATTCAACGTTTGACGATAAGCGGACAACAGCATGTTCCCCGCCGCAGTCCACGTCATCCCGGAAAGGCCCTGAAGCGCTGCCTCACGCAGCTTCGCCAGGAGGTTGCGGTCGCGGTGCAACAGGGACAGGTGTGCGGTCAATGCGTCCACATCGCCCACCGCATGCACCAAACTGTTCTCCATGTGGCGACACAGATCCGTGCAGGCGTCCGAGACGAGCGCCACACATCCGCTGGCCAGGGCTTCCGTGCAGACCAGCCCAAAGCCCTCCTCAATGCTGGGCAGCACGAACAAGTCACACTGCCGCATCAGTTCGGGAACGTCGTTGCGATGGCCCAGGACCTGAATGCTGGGGTGGGCCAGCAAGGGGGCCAGTTTTTGCTGGTAGGCTGGAATGAACTCGCCCGCGATCAGGAAGGTCCCATCCTTTGATGCCTCGGACTTCAGCCACGCTTCGAGGGCATAATGCAATCCCTTGCGCACCGCACAAACCCCCACAAAAATCATTTTCAAACCGCCGCCAGCAGGACGAGGTTCTGAAGCCGGATGATACTTCTTTTCGTCCACTCCGTAAATGAACCGCACCAGACGTTCGCGCGGAAACCCTCGATCAAGAAATGTCCTGGCGGTGAATTCGGAAGGACACAACAAGCTGTCGGCCTCCTGATATTCCTGCTCTTCCTTGGCCAGAAATCTTGCGTTGTAGGCGTGCTCGTGGCCGGGGGGCAGCGGCACCCCGATGCGTTCGCACTCCTGCCGCACCACTTCATAAGCGAAGCGGGTGTGGGCGTTGCAGCGTTCCAAGGCCACCGGAATGCCCAGCCGTTTCGCCGCCCGAATGGTGCGCAAGGCCCCGAGCGGCCACGCATGAATGACATCGACCTTCCCCGCCAGCGCCGGCAGCCGCCGTGCCACCAGCCAGTCGTGCAGGGCGCACATCCGGTAGGTGCCGAGCAAACGATAGGGCAGCCGCCACCGGCCCCGTGACAACGTGGTCTCCACCCGCACCGGCCGTTGAAACGGACGCACCGAGTCACCCGTGAGCACGCGCAGCTCGGCGCCCGCCGCCGCCGCACTGTCGATTTCATACCACGCCGTTGTGCAAATCCGGCTCATCCCCAACCGGTGGGGAAAGCTGTGCAGCACCCGCAGGGGTTTTTGCTCCGGAATGGATGACGGGCGGTTTTCCATTGAGTTAACGAAAGGCCGTTTACTGGACGCGGCTTCCCTGGAGCGTCGGGGACAGCTTGACCGTCGGGCTTTCTGGCGCCACCGCGGGTGGCGCATCGACGAAGCGTTGTTGCCACAGTTCCAGCGCGAGCAGGGAGAACACTTCCTTGGCGAAACGGCCGGTGCGCGCGTTGGCCCGCAGCAGGCGGCTGACCTGTTCCTTCGCAAAAAAGCCGCGCCCCAGCGCCCGGTCCGACAGGAGCGTCGCCTCGAGGCCGGCCTTGAGGCCGTTGCGCAACCAGCCTTCGTAAGGCACCGGGAAACCCGCCTTTTTCCGGTTGAGCACGTCCGCCGGCAGCGCGCGGGCGAAGGCGGCCTTCAAAATGCGCTTGGTCTCCGCGCCGCGCACCTTGAACTCCGGCGGCAGGGAGGCGGCAAATTCCAGCACCCGGTGGTCCAGCAACGGCACGCGCAGCTCCAGCGAATTCGCCATGGTCATCTTGTCCGCCTTCACCAGCAGGTCGTCCGGCAGCCACGTCTTGCTGTCCACGTAAAGCATCCGGTGCAGCAACGGCTCGTCCGGCACGGCGCGGAGCAGTTCCGCCACCTGGCCGGCGGCCGACACGGCGGCGGTGTGCCGCCGGAATTCCGGGGTGAAAAAGGAATCCGCCGCGCGGTTGAAGAACGCCGTGGGGCCCGACGTGCGGCTGAAGTATTGCGAGGCGAGCGGCCGGCCCAGCGCGGCGCCATACCGTTGCAGCCGGCGGTCCCCGGCGAGGTGGCCCGTCCACGCCGCCAGCCGGCCGACCGGGGAGGCCAGCGGCCCGAGCCCGGCCTGGAGCCGGTCCAGTTGCAGCATGTGGGGGTAGTTGGGATAGCCCGCAAACGCCTCATCACCGCCTTCGCCGGACAGGAGGACCTTGACGTGGGACCGGGCGAAGCGGGTGACGTAATGCAGCGCGACGGCGGGCGGTTCGCAGACGGGCTCTTCCATGTGCCAGACGTAGGCCGGCAGAAAGTCCCAGAAATCCTGCTCGGTGATTGTAATTTCATGGTGGACGGAGCCGAACCGTTGCGCGGCCTGGCGGGCGAAGGGGCGTTCATCCACCACCTGATCGCCGGCAAAACCCACGGTGAAGCTCGCCACCGGCCGGGCGCTGCCCTGCACGGCAAAATTCAGCACGGCGGAGGAATCCACCCCGCCGCTCAACAACACCCCCACCGGCACGTCCGCCATCAGGTGATCCCGCACGGTGTCCCGCAGAAGATCATGCAGCTCCGAGACGCAGCCCTCGAAGGAGCAGTCCCAGCGGTCCCGTGTGAAACGCAAATCCCAATATTGCCGCACCGTCATCCGGCCTTTTTCGATCATCAGCCAGTGACCGGGAGGCAGTTTATGCACCGCCTTGAACAGGGTGGCCTCGCCCGGCAGGTAGTTGAACGCCAGAAACGTCCGGAGCGCCGCAAGGTTGACCTCCCGGCTCACGGCGGGGTCGGCCACGATGGCCTTCAGTTCGGACGCGAACTGGAGGCCGCGCGCATCGGCTGCGTAGTAGAGCGGCTTGATGCCCACACGGTCGCGCGCGAGGAACAGGCGCTGCCGCTTCGCGTCCCAAATCGCGAAGGCAAACATGCCCCGCAGTTCGTTGACGCATTCCGGGCCCAGGTCCTCGTAAAGGTGGATGATGACCTCGGTGTCCGAGCGGGACCGGAAGACGTGGCCGCGCGCCAGGAGCCGTTCCCGCAGTTCCGCGTAGTTGTAAATCTCGCCGTTGAAAACGATCCAGACGCTTTCGTCCTCGTTCGTCATCGGCTGTGCCCCGCCGTCGAGGTCGATGATGGACAGCCGGCAATGTCCCAACCCCACGTTGCGGTCGAGGTGGATGCCATTGCCGTCGGGCCCGCGGTGCAGGATGGGCGTCAACATCCGCAGGATGTCGTGCTCCGTCACGCGGGCCGCCGCGTCAAAAACCACCTTGCCAGCTATGCCACACATGATTTTTTCACCTCGGGCGCACTGGCGCAGGCCAGACCCGAACGTTCCCCGCCCGTGACCGTCACGGGTTCATCGGCCCGCGGACCGTGCTTCGCCGCCGCCCACACCTCCAAGCCGAGACTCCAGCGCAGAATCGCGAACCATTTGCGCAACGAAGCCGCGGCGTTGGGCCGGCCGCGCAGCCGGCGCACCAGCGCGACGACGCCGGTCAACGGCAGCCGCACGAGCGCCGCCGCGCCCAGGGCCAGGCGATACGTTCGCGCGACCCCCGCGCCGCGATGAAACCGCAGCAACCGGCAGACGGATTCCCGCATCATCACCACGGAAAATGAACTGCGCGCCGCACTGGAGGAACCGCCGCCGTGATGCACGATCACCGCGTCCGGCACGTAGAGGCATTGCCACCCCGCCTGCCGGGTGCGCTGGCACAAATCAAGATCCTCGGAATACATGAAGAACCGTTGATCAAATCCACCCAAGGCTTCAAAGACCGCCCGCCGGATCAGGATGCAGGCGCCCGAAACGACCTCCACGGCGGCCGGCCGGGTGGACGGATCATGGAGCGGCGCCACGCCCCACAACCGCGACCGCGGGAACCGGCGGCGGAGCCACTCGGCATCGAGCAGTTGATTGAGCACCGTGGGAAAAGATTGAATGCAACTGGTCTGGAGCGAGCCATCCGTGTTCAGCAGCCGGGCGCCGGCCAGGCCCGCGGCCGGATGCTCCGCCAGCACCTGCACCAGCCGTTCCACCGCCGCACCGACGACCTCCGTGTCCGGGTTCAAAAACAGCAGCAGCGCGCCCGTGGCGGCGCGGGCGCCCAGATTGTTGGCCGCGGCGAACCCGATGTTGGCGGCGCTTTGCACGTAGCGCGCCGCCGGGAATTCCCGCGCGAGCATGGCGTCACAGCCGTCGAACGAGCCGGAATCCACCACGATGACCTCATGAGGGCAGCGGCACTGTTCGCGCAGCGCGGCCAGGCATTCCCGGACGTAGCGGCACGAATTCCAATTGACGATGACGATGGAAACCGTCACCGGCGTTCCGGAGACGGAAGCGTCTGGCGCGGCGGGGTCGCGATGAGGGGAACGGGCCATCAGGTCAATCCCAGAGGCTGGGGCGGAAGGTCAGTTTGCGCAGTTGCTGGTCGCGCACGTAGCGAATCAGCCGGCGGTCGTCCACACAAGGCGTGGCGCTTTGCCAGTAACCGCTCAGGTAACCCCAGGCCAGGCCGGCCGCGCCGACCAGGTAGGGCCGGCGAAGCGTGCGCCGGGCGCATTTCGCCAGCATGAACAGCGGATGATAGCCCGTCACGTAATTGGCCCGGCCGTTTTTGACCCAGCCGCGCCACAGCCCGTCCGCCGAACCGGTGAACTTGAGCTGGTGCAGCTTGAGTTCGGGAAAGGTGCGCGTGGTCCAGCCCAGCATGTTGGCCTTGAGTTCGTCCACCGTGTCCCAGCCGGGCGCCCGGACCAGGCCGCCGATTTCCTCCCAGCATTGACGCCGGTAAATCTTCGTGGCCCCGCGCACGTGAAAACGCGGGTCGCCCGTTTTCTCGGCCACCAGCCGGCCGTCCACCTGTTCGCAAATCGTGCCGCCGCCGATGCCCAGCCGCGGCTCCTGTTCAAAGCGGGCAAAACAGCCCGGAAAGAAGCCGGCGTCGAACGCCAGGTCCCCGTCGAGCTTGGCCAAATAATCCCACGGCACGTCACGGAGCAATTCGTAGCCGTCGTAGAACGCCTCCACGACCCCACCGCCCGATTTGCGAAAGCCGCGGTCCGGCCGGGTGACCGACTGGATCCAGGGATGCCGCTGGACGGCTGCGGCAATGATGGCCCCCGTGTCGTCCGTCGAGCCGTCGTTGACAATGACCCAGCGCTTCGGCGGCACCGGCTGGGCCGCCATGGACGCGATGGTCTGCGGCAGGTGCCGGCCCTCGTTGCGGACCGGCGTGATGACGACGTAATCAGGCATGACTTGAATGCGGGGAAAGGAAAGCGGCGGCGGCGGTCACGGTCAGTCCCGGCTGGCGCCGACCGAGCGCAGCGCTTTGCTCATCGTTTGCAGCGGCCCCAGCCAGTCGTAGGCGCCCGCGAGTTTGGCCGCCAGAAACGGCGGATCATCGTCCTGATTCACCGGCAGGCGCCGGATCTGCAGCAGGTCATCGCCCGGCGCCAGGCGGCCAATCTGGGTGGTGACATGCGAGGTGTAACCTGCCAGCGCGAGCGTGGCATTGAACTGCTTCACAAACTCGCGGTTCGTCCCGGGAAAGGCGTAGGGATACGCAAACGCGCGGCACGCCACGCCCAGTTGCTGCTCGATGGCGGCCTTGGAGTCCTGCAGTTCAGCGCGAATCTGCGGCCAGGCCAGGTCCACGAGCTTGGGGTGATGCACGGTGTGCGAACCAAACTCAATGCCCGCGCCCTGCAACTCGCGCACCTCCGTCCAGTTCAGGCAGGCGCGCCCCATGAATTCACCCCGGCCATTCGAAGACGTGGCATTGGGGGTGATGAAGGCGGTGGGCAGATACATCGTCGCCGAAAAACCGAACTCCCGCAGCACGGGCCAGGCGACCGTGTAAAAGTCGTGAAAACCGTCATCGAAGGTGAGGACCACGGGACGCCCGTTGCGGCCCGGATTGCTTTCCGTCGGCGCCCCGCGTTGCAGCCAGTCGAGGCCGGTCTGGAGGGCAACCCCGCGGCAACCGTTGTCCTGCAACCATTGCAACTGTTCGCGGAAACGTTGCGGACTGGTGCAGACGCGGTGATACGGATGCAGGCCGGGTTCCGCGCCGTCCGAAATGCTGTGATACATCAGGACCGGCAGAAACGTCTCCGGCGACGCGGCGCCGTTCAGGCGCCGGGCCGGCTGCACCAGGTTCAAGGTAATGACACGATCGAGCCGCAAATGATTTTCCTTCCCCTCAGCGATCGAGCACCGTCGCCGGCCCCGGCTGGACCGGGATGGCCGACCGCACCCGCAAGGCGCCGCAAC